>NZ_QHLP01000019.1:0-54682 GCF_003185985.1 Auritidibacter sp. NML100628 | reverse complement strand
AAGGCGCCACTGGCCTTCAACTGCGCAACAACATCAGCCCCACCAGGCTGATCAACACGATCATCTGTCATGGTCATCATCATGTCCTCTCATCGATGACTCTGTACACAAACAATCTGACACCCTCCTGACATTATGAGGATGACGCGGAGCACGACGCAGTTCTCGACTGCTCGTCGAAGGACTACGCCTCAAAAGCTTCGCGATTGCACGCACGCCCAGACCCTCCGCGTTGCACAACGCGATCTCTTCACGCTCAGCAAACGTCAAAAACCGTTTCGAACGCCCATATCCCACTGGTGGTTTCACACCACCACGATCAGCCAACCACCGAAAACACGACCCCGTTGACACGCCGATCAATGCAGGAATCGCATCAGGAACCGTCCCTTCACGCACGCGATCCCAAAACTCAGCCTCTTTTTCCACCAGCAACCGATACCTGGGCACAACCAAAACCTCTTCTGACCAGAGGTGTTGCAACGACCCCTTGAACCCAAGCCCTGGGATTCTGCACAAACCATATGGGGACACAAGCCGTATGTGGACACAAGCTCAAGGAGCGTCGCGGATCATTCCAAGATAGGGGCACGTTACGCTGATCGGTTCCTGACCATAGTCCGCGATCGTCGCCGGGTGACCGGGCAGATCATCGGGAAGGATCATTACCCCGGGGGGCGATAAAGAGCGGAAGGTGGGCTCTAACCGCTATCTCATCGACGAGTCCGGCTAGCTCATCGACGAGCCCGGGTCCTTGGGAGCATGGATGTTGGCAGAACTGTCGTGGCGGGGTTAGTGCCCCTGTCGGAGGCTGACTGGCAGGCGCCCCCATCGCTGGCGTGAAATCCTCTCGTGCCATTTTCCTGTCAGATTCGTGTCAGACCCTAGGGGCAACTCCGTCACAACACATTGCGCAGTGAAGCGAGTCCGTCTAAAGATTATGTCCTACAACGCCGGCACTAGGCAGCCCGGCGCATACCGGGGATCAACGGCGGGTCCTGAGTGAAGTAGCTGTGTCCGGTTGGGGTAATGACTTTGAGCCCACCTTTCACGGGGCGCTGGGTCCAACCGTGGGTTTCTTTCATTTGGTTGCATACTGCACACAGTCCCTGACCGTTGTCCAAACTGGTCTGACCGCCATCGCGGTAGCGACGAATGTGGTCGGCGTGGTCGATCGGGTTGTCGCAGTACAGATTGCGGCACCGGTGGTCCCGGAGCACCAGCATCTTGCGCAGGGTCTGAGGGAATGCGCGGGATCGGGAGTCCATAGTGACCAGCTGGTTGGTTTCCGGGCTCGTGTAGAGTCGGCGCAGGAAGACTTCGATCTGCTCATCTTGGACCCATTCTCGGGCTAGAGCGGCCGGGATCGGACCGTATCCCACAAATTGCGCCGGGGTGTCATCGCCAGCGAACAGTGCCGCATCGGTCATGACCAGGTTGAGTTCGATGGCTCGTGGAGCCCGGAATACCGGTGACTGGGCGTCGGAGGCCGGCTCGGGGTCTGGGTCATTCGCGGGATCGTGGGTGAGCTTGGCGATGAAGAGATCTGCCATGATCTGGTCGATGGTGCGGGGCGGAGTGGGCGTCGAAGCTGCGGTGTCATGTTGAGGGTTCTCCGCTCGCTCGGCATCATCACCAAGCTCAGCATTATCGACATCATCGGCATTATCGGTGAAGTCTTCGACCGCGCGCAACGATTCGGTATAGGCAGCCCGCTCAGCGCGGAGGATCTTTTCGGCTTGCTCTCGCAGGATATCCAGGACGGGGATCCCATATTTGGCTTCGACCAGCCCCGAGATTTCAACCATGCCGTCGGAGCGGTCAGAGCGGGCCACTTTGCGGGAGGCTTGGGCGCGATCGGATTTGTCGCGGGAGGACTGCGGTTCAAGGCGTTGGACATGGCCGCGGGCTTCATCTTTGAGCTGAGAGATCCCCAGGAACCGGTAGCGGTCCTTCAGCTGGGCATCGACCTCATGCTGAGTCTGGTGTTGTGTGCCGGCTAGCTCACGGGCGAGTACGGTGACTTGGTCTTCGTTCAGATGGCCCTGGCTCAGTGCGGTGTGGGCGTGTCGGGCGTGGTGGGCTAACAGCAGTGCTTCGCGCAGGCGAGCGTTGCCTTTGGAGGGGGATTCACGACGCGCGAGTCCGATTTCGGCGCCCAGTCCGCCAGCGCGTCGTTGTTTCGGGATGTTGGCGAGTTTGTCGCGACGGGTTCGTAATCGATTCAGCTGTGCGGTGGAGGCAATTTGTTGTGCAGCCAGAGCATTCTTAGCGCGTTCGGCGGCGGCAAGGTGGTCGACCAGATCACGTTCGAGATCGCGTATTTGGTCGGCGGTGAGTTCGTCTAAGGCCGGATCATCTGGGATCTCCGGCGAGGTTAAGACGCCGGGATGGCCGGAGGGGCTGGGGCCGGTGCTGGGGGTGTGGCGGGGAAGCGCCGGTGTGGAATGTGTCATAGGTTCACGGTAAGTGGCCACGGCACCAAAAATCCGGGGTGGATCTCTACTGTGGACAGTGCTGGCCCGATCCGGGATCTCGCCCCGAACCCTACGGACGAACTGTGGATGAGATCAGCTGTGACCGAGGAGGAGATAAGAAGGAAAGCGTTTAGCGCGAGGAACCGGTTGAGGCGCTTGAGGTCGTGAGGGTCTGGCCGTCGCGAGCATTCATCCGGGCCAGGATGAAAGCTGCCACGATCGTGACGACCGCGATCGCACCCCAGATGCCGACGACGGTCCAGGCGAGTCCAGCCAGCACCAGACCGGGAACGAATGTCACCGCGGTGATCTCGACCGGGGTGACCGGAAGGTAGGCGAGGCCGAAGTCCTCCAGGGTTCCGGATTTTAGTTTCGGATCGACCACGCGCAGCATAGCGATGCCGGTGGACACACCGCCGGTGGACCACCCCCAAGTGAATAGCTGGCGCTCGAACCAGCCATGCTGAATGATCCGTGGCGCGATCACCTGACCTAAGAACAAGCAGAGGACCAGGCCAAAGACGAACAAGATGCTCAGTTCTAGCCAGTTTCCGGCCACGACGGAAGGGTCGATCGAAGCTATACCGCACACGATGAGCACATCGGTAAAGGCCCCCGAGGTGGAGTTCAGTGAACCCGGGTCGACGTATTTGGCGACGTTGAGCCGGCTCATCACCGCGCGGGCTACCAAGCCGATCAAAAAGGCCACCACAAAGACGGGGACCGACAGCTCGGGGAGTCGCCCTTGAATCCATTCGGTGATCCCGTATCCGGCCCCGGCGGTAGCAACCACCAAGGAGATCTGGATGGCCAGGGTTTCCACCGAAGAACCCGAAAAGGTGTGCTGACCGATCGAAGGGCGTTTATTGACCTGTCGGATCAGACCGGTGCGCTCTTCCTCGGGCAGAGCGGACATGCTGGCGAAGGCCTCGACCTGTCCGCGCATCGCACCAATTTTAGCCTGGATAAGACCACCGACAATTCCCACGACGAGCCCCACGGTCGCCGAGGTGAAAGCCAAGGTACTCAGCTCCGGATCGGACTCGGCGAAGGCATCCCCCATGGCTGCGGCCGTACCATACCCTCCGGCCCAGCCTGCGAACAGCACCACACCGACTTCATCACCTGTGCCGAATAACGGTTGCAGTAGTACCAACACCAACAGCATGCCCAGCGACACCTGGAGCGCGTAGATCATCACGCCTTGGGCGGCGAAACCCCCTACCGTGCGGTTGAGTTTGAAGATGTTGAAGTCGTCGGTCATGGCCACGCAGGCGAACACTCCCGCGATCAGCACCGAAGAATAGGTGGAGAGCTGATCGGAGAAAGGCAACCAGCCCAGCACCATGGGACCAAAGATTAGCCCCAGGATCCCACCCAGCACACTGGCGGGGATCATCAGAGTTTGGATCGGTCTGATCCAGGCACGTAGGACGGCACCAATGAGCAGAAGAACGCCAATCAAGGTAGCATCGGTCAAGGCAACCCACGGTGTGAACTCCATGGATACGGATACTACTCGGAGTTGAATAGCAGGACGTTAATCTGTCCGGGTGTTCACTCGCGCGGAGGCGGGCGCGTGCGCGGGTGCGGGAAGGAGCATCGTGGGTCTCATCGGTTCGATTCACCAGTTAGTCTGACCGGTATGGACATTACGGTGGTCGCGATCGGAAAGAAACATGAGTCCTGGGTGGCAGACGGGATCGACCGCTACGCTCAACGGTTGAAGAAGCCCTGGAAGATCAGCTGGAAGCTGTTGCCACACTCCTCTCGTGAGGGTGAGCAGGCGCGCGCTGAGGAATCCGAACGGCTGGTGGCCGCCTGTGGTGCCCACGATGAGGTCATCCTGCTGGATGAGCGCGGGACGATGCTGGATTCGGAGTCGTTATCGCGGACCTTGCAGGGCCGTTTTGATCGGGGTCGGCACGTGGTGATGCTCATCGGCGGGGCGTACGGGGTGACCGAGGAGTTGCGAGCTCGGGCGAATCTGGTGTGGTCACTATCGGATTTGGTATTCCCCCATCAGCTGGTGCGGCTGATCGTCACCGAGCAGATCTACCGGTGCCAGGAAATTGCGGCGGGACGGTCGTATCATCATCGGTGAGCTGAGATTGTTTTGTCGCAGGATCTCCGGCAGGACCGGACCGGCCGTAGAATCGTCTCCTATGGTGACCTATGGCGATGAAGATGCGAGCGAGCCGAGGTAAGCGTGCTGGATCCTGACAGTACACCGGATCCTGACCGGGCAGAACAGGTGCTGAACCGGTTCACTCCCGCCACCCGCCGGTGGTTCACCGGGGCCTTCTCCTCCGCTACTGAAGCACAGCTGGGGGCCTGGGAGGCGACCTCACGGGGTGACCACACACTGGTAATCGCACCGACCGGTTCGGGAAAGACGTTGGCGGCTTTTTTGTGGGCGCTGGACGGGTTCCTGCGGACGAGCGCATCCGATCGAACCGAGGCATCCGGTAAGGCTGATGCCCGTGGCACCACAGTGTTATACATTTCCCCGTTGAAGGCGCTCGGGGTGGATGTCCAACGGAACCTGCGCGCGCCACTGATCGGGATCACCCAGACCGCTGCGGGATTGGGAGTCGAAGCCCCCGAGGTTCGTGTGGGCGTACGCACGGGCGATACTCCGGCCAGGGACCGGCGCCGATTGGTCACCGACCCGCCGGATATTCTGATCACCACACCCGAGTCGCTCTACCTCATGTTGACTTCCAAGGCGCGCAACACGCTGGCCTCGGTGCATACCGTGATCATTGACGAGGTGCACGCGTTGGCCGATTCCAAGCGCGGGGCGCACCTGGCGGTGAGTTTGGAACGCCTCGATGAGCTCACCGACACCCCGGCCCAGCGGATCGGGCTGTCGGCCACGGTCTCCCCGCCTGAGGAAGTGGCACGGTTCATCGGTGGGGTTCAACCGGTGACGATCGTCAATCCCGCCTCGGCCAAGCGCTGGGATCTGCACGTCAGCGTGCCGGTGGACGATATGACCCGACTTCCGGATTTTATCGGCGAGCAACCTCATGACCCTGCCGGCAACGCCACAGCGGATCCCGGTAGCGCCGTAGCGGATCCGCAACCGGTGAGTAGCATCTGGCCCCATATTGAACACCAGATCATCGACCGGGTCAGCCAGGTCCATTCCACCATCATCTTCACGAATTCCCGCCGGCTGGCCGAACGACTTACCCAGGACTTGAATGAGATGTGGGCTACCCGCGCGGAGGCAGACCAGCGCACGGGCGAGGAGGAGTTTGCCCGATCCCACCACGGGTCGGTGTCGAAAGTGCAGCGCGCCCTGGTGGAAGAGGGGCTGAAAGCGGGCACGTTGCGGTGTGTCGTGGCGACCAGCTCGTTGGAGTTGGGGATCGATATGGGATCGGTGGATCTGGTGATCCAGGTGGAAGCGGCCCCCTCGGTGGCCTCCTGCCTGCAACGGGTGGGTCGAGCCGGGCACCAGGTCGGCGAAATCTCCCACGGGGTGTTTTATCCCAAACATCGATCCGATCTGGTCAATACCGCCGTGATCACCGAGCGGATGCTGCAGGGGAAGATCGAACAGCTCCACGTGCCGGATAACCCGCTGGATATTTTGGCCCAGCAGACCATTGCGGCGGTGGCGATGGATGATTTAGAGGTGGAGGCCTGGTACGACACCGTGCGACGGGCGGCACCGTTCACCACACTGGGCCATCAGGTCTATGAGTCGGTGCTGGACCTGATCTCGGGGCGGTATCCCTCCGATGATTTTGCAGAGCTACGGCCCCGGGTGCTCTGGGATCGGGATGCCGGCACGCTCTCGGCCCGGCCGGGAGCCCAGCGACTGGCGGTCACGTCCGGGGGCACCATCCCGGACCGGGGGTTGTTCGGAGTGTTTCTGGCCGACGGCACGAAGGATACCCAGCGGGCCGAGGACATCCAGGAGTCGGACCCTTCCCAGAGAGCTGACAGCGTCACGCAGCGTAGCACCAGCTCATCGGGTGGCCGGCGGGTCGGGGAGCTGGACGAGGAGATGGTCTACGAATCCCGGGTCGGGGATGTGATCGTGTTGGGTACCACCAGCTGGAAGATCCAGGAGATCACCCACGATCGGGTGCTG
Organism: Auritidibacter sp. NML100628; assembly: GCF_003185985.1. Lineage (NCBI taxonomy): Bacteria > Bacillati > Actinomycetota > Actinomycetes > Micrococcales > Micrococcaceae > Auritidibacter > Auritidibacter sp. NML100628. The sequence goes on along the minus strand of NZ_QHLP01000019.1, from coordinate 48,097 downwards.
GTGCTTCCAGCCTTCGGACAGCCGGGCAAACTGCCGTTCTGGCGGGGCGAATCCGAGGCCCGGCCCACCGAGCTCGGGGCCGCACTGGGAGCCTTCCGGCGCGAGATCGGCCAGTACCTGGTGGGATCATCAGCGGGATCATCGGGGCCATCGGGCCGATCGGGCCGGGCCGATTCGGCCACGGCTGGCCATCTAGCCGGGCCTGACGACCCGATCGCGCAACGACTGACCGCGGCCGGGTTGGACGAGCGAGCCCAAGCTAACCTGGTGGCCTATCTGTCTGAACAACAGCAGGCGACCGGGGTGCTACCCACTGATCAGACCCTGGTGATCGAGCGGTTCCGAGATGAGCTAGGCGACTGGCGGGTGGTCTTGCATTCAGGTTTCGGCCACGGCGTACACGGCCCGTGGGCCTTAGCGGTGGCTGCCCGACTCACCGAGCAGTACGGGTTTGACGCGCAGGTGCAAAGTTCCAATGACGGAATCGTGTTGCGCCTGCCGATGATGGAGACCGCCCCGCAACTGGCCGATCTCTTCCTCTTCGATCCCGACGAGCTGGCCGATCTGGTGCGGACCGAGGTCGGGTCCTCAGCGTTGTTCGCCTCCCGGTTTCGGGAAAATGCGGCTCGGGCATTATTGATCCCGCGTACGAAGCCCGGCCAACGGGCCCCGCTGTGGCAACAGCGTCAGCGGGCCGCACAATTACTCGGCGTAGCCGCCGAGCACCCGCAGTTCCCGATCATCCTCGAAACCGTGCGCGAGTGCCTGCAGGACGTCTACGACATGGACGGGCTGATGTGGCTAATGCGATCCCTGCAGTCCGGGTCGGTGCGACTGGTCGAGGTCGAGACCGCCACCGGCTCACCTTTTGCCCAGCATCTACTATTTGGCTATACCGCCCAATTCCTCTACGAAACGGACTCGCCGTTAGCCGAACGGCGCGCGGCCGCCTTGAGTTTGGATCCCGAACTGTTGCGCCAGCTGTTTGGTGACGATCAGCTCCACGATCTGCTCGACGATGAGGTGATTGCCGAGATTGAGGCCGACCTGCAGTACCTGAGCCCGCGACGGCAACTGCGGTGGGATACTGAATCGGTGGCGGATTTGGTGCGGGTGCTGGGGCCGTTGGATGCTGACCAGTTGGCGGCCCGCATGCGGCCGGATGACGCTGAGCCAGCTACTGAATCAGCTGCCGAGCCGGCTGCCAAGCTGGCTGAAGCACTCGCGGAGGATCTGGTGCACCAGCGCCGGGCGATACGGGTGCGAATGGCCGGTCGTCAGGTCTATGTCGCTATCGAGGATGCCGCCCGGATCCGGGATGGGTTGGGGATCCCGTTGCCGATGGGTATTCCGGTGGCGTTCATCGAGCCGGTGGACGATCCGCTCGGGGACTTGTTGGGCCGGTATCTGCGCACCCACACGGTGGTCACCGCCGAGCACATTGCCACCCATTTCGGACTCGGTACTGCGGTGGTCACCCAGTATCTCACCGATCAGGTGCAACGCCGGAGGGTGGCGTCCGGGATCTTCCAGCAGAGTGCTCAGTCCGGCGGAGTCCGCACACGCCAGACGCAGTACTGTCATACCCAGGTGTTGCGTCGGATCCGGCAACGGAGTTTGGCGGTCTTGCGCCAGGCCGTCGAGCCGGTGACCGGTCCCGATTACGCTCGCTTCGTGCTCGATACGCACGGGATCGTTCCCCCGCGCACCCAGTACGGACTCTACCGGCCCGGGCAACGGGGGATCGATGCGGTAGCCGAAACGCTCACCCAGCTGACGGGGTATCCAGCTCCGGCCAGCGCGTGGGAGCACTATATTCTGCCCGCCCGGGTCGCCGACTATGCGCCCGGGATGCTCAATGAGCTATTGGGCACCGGCGAATTTGTGATGGCCGGCACCGCCCCAGGCACCGGAGATGATGGCTGGTTGGCCTTCCACCCGGTCGAAACCGCCGAACTGACCGTGCCCATTCCCGATCCCGCACAGATTGAGGCCTTCGGAAGGGTGCATCACCGGATCATCGAGGTGCTGGCCGACGCCGGGGCGTTCTTTTTTCCCGAGTTATGTCACCGGGTCGCGGGATTGGATGGTGACCAGCAGTCCGCACAGCCCGATAGCCAGCAGGCCGGTCAGCAGTTCAGCGACTCGGCGGTGCTCTCGGCCTTGTGGGATCTGTTCTGGGCCGGGGTGGTGACCAATGACAGTTTCACGATGATCCGCGCCGGGTTGGCCACCGGTCGTAGCGCGCATCGGCAACGATCGCAACCACGACGCTCCCGGGCTCGGCGGGCTCGGCCTCGGTTGTCGACCGGGCTGGACTCCGGCGGGCTGAGGCCGTCCGGGGTGAGATCCACCGGGGTAAGGTCGAGCGCCGGATTGGATGCTGCCACCGATCAGCCCCGCGCGGCCGGACGGTTCTCGCTGTTGCGCCACCCGGAGGCCACCGGCCCCGATTCGACCCTGGCGGCCAACGCTCAGGCCGAGGTGTTGCTGGACCGGTACGGGGTGATCACCCGCGGGGCGGTCAGCACCGAGAAAATCCCCGGCGGATTCGGATACTACTACCGGTTCTTGACTCACCTGGAAGAGCTCGGTGCGCTGCGGCGCGGGTATTTCATCGATCAGCTTGGTGCCGCCCAGTTCGCCACCGCCAACACGGTGGATGCGTTGCGTAGCTTCCACCCGGCCCCGGGCGAGGACGATCCGGACCATCCGCGGGCCACCCATCACGCGGTGGGGTTGGCTGCCACCGATCCGGCCAACCCCTACGGGGCCACCTTGCCCTGGCCCGAGATCGCCGAACCGGCTACTGATCACCCCGCAACGGGGAAGTCCTCCGGCCCGCACCGCCCGGGCCGAAAGGCCGGTGCCCTGGTGGTCTTACTCGACGGCCAGCTGGCGGTGTACCTAGAACGCGGGGGCAAAACCATCTTGGAGTTCCCCGCCGCAACCACCCACCGCCCGCTGATCGCGCAGGCGCTGGTCGAGGCGTTGCAACGGGCCGATGCAGCTGCGGTGCATGTCAAAACCGTCAACGGGTCCCCGATCCGCAACACCGAACTCGCCGAGGCACTGCTCTCGGCCGGGTTCTCGTCCTCACCACAGGGGGTCCGGTTCCATCCACATGTTTGAACGTGACGGCTCTGCCCGAAAGTAGTTGCGATGCCCGAAGGCGACACACTTTTCCATCTCGCCGGCCAACTGGACCCGTTGTTGCGCGGGCAGATTATCACCGACTCCGATGTACGCACCCGGCGCTACGCGACCGCGGAGCTGACCGGAAGCCGGATCACCGGTGTGCGCTCGGTGGGGATCGCGCTGTTGGATCAGTCCATCCTGGCCGGAATCGGCAATATTTACCGGTGCGAGGTGCTGTTTGTGGCCCGGCTGGCTCCACATACTCCCGCCGGTGATCGTGATCCGGTCCTGCTGGGCGCGGTGGTGGATTTAGCCCGCGCGCTGATGCTGGCCAATAGTGGTGCCGGGCCCGAACACGCGTCCACGCGCACGGGCGCATCCGCGCGCACGCGAGGGCGCGGGCGGTTCTGGGTTTATCCGCGCACCGGGGCGCCCTGCCCGCGCTGTGGTGCCGTGATCCAGCACGACAGGCTGGCGGGCCGAGATTTATACTGGTGCCCGGCGTGCCAACATCAGTAGGACACCAGGAGGGCTCACCCCATGGCCATGACGCCACCGCTACCGGTCAAAGACGGGATCAATCCCACCCGGTTGCACCTACCGGTCACCGCCAACCAACTCGCCGAGCTCGCCGAACAGTACCGGCCCACTCCCCCGCGCACCATTGCTGAGTACATGATGGCCCGATTCGACCACGTGGATCCCGCCACGCTACGTGAGCGGTTCGACTCCGGGGAGGTGGTCACGATCACCGGCGATCCGGTGGGGTGGGAGCAGCCCTTGGGATCCCACGAGTTCATCTGGTATTACCGCACGGTGCCAGACGAGCAACCACTACCGGAGTCGGTCCAGGTGCTGTTCGAAGATGAGCACCTGCTGGTGGTGGATAAACCGCACTTCATGCCCACCACTCCCGGCGGGCGTTTTGTGAAGGAGTCCGCGCTGGTCAAGCTCCGGGTGGCGACCGGTCATTCCGATCTGGTGCCGCTACACCGGTTAGATCGGGCCACCGCTGGGGTGCTGCTGTTCTCCACTAATCCGGCCACCCGTGGGGCCTATCAGATGCTCTTCGCGCAGCGGCGGGTGACCAAAACCTATCAGGCGATCGTGCGGCTCGATGAGGATCCGGATCGGGCGATTCAGCAGTGCCGACGTTTACCGCTGGTGTATCGCAACCGGATCATCAAAACTCGGGGCGTGATCACGGTGGATGTCCAGGACTATCCGGTGGCCGATTCGGGTCGACTCGACCCACCGCGAATCGGCAAACGCCGGCGCAGTCACGATCCCACCACCGGACCGAATGCCCAGACCCGGATCTCGTGGTTGGGGGCGAAAGATGCCCAGGGTCCGGTCCCGCACCACGGGCTGGGATGGGTGCGGTTGGAACCACGCACGGGGCGCACCCACCAGTTGCGGGTGCATTTGGCCCAATTGGGTACCCCGATCCTGCACGACCGGCTCTACCCCGAGCTTTTAGTTCAGGCCCCCGATGAGATGGATCGGCCATTGCAGTTACTGGCCAGCACCCTGGAGTTTATCGATCCGCTCAGCGGTCAGGCCCGCCGATTTCAGACCGATCGACGACTCGCATATCAACCTCGGTAAACCCCAAGATCACAATCCGGCAACGTCCAGCGTCTTTGATGAATAATTCAGGATGATTGGGTAGCCTGAGATATCCCTGACAGAACCCGGCGGGTTCTCGGCAACGTCCCCACACCACAGCAAAGGATGCCCTGCTGATGAACGATGAGCACGGTCACGACACCGCCGCATCCGAGGCCTTGTCGCGCCTGAAAAGTTCTTCGTCAACGTCGCGCGAGCCCTTTGACCAGCAACAGTTCGAAGACTCGGCCGTCGAGGACTCTCCCGAGACCGAGTCGCCGACCCCAACCTCGGCTGATCCGAGCGCGGAGCAGGAACCCGGCGCAACACCAGCAACACCAACAGAGTCTACGGAACCCGTTGAGCCTACTGAACCCGCCCCTGATGAGCCGGCCAGGAAGTCCCCGGAGGTCTCGGCCGAAGACAAAGCCCTGTGGACGGTGAGCTTCAATACCGGTTCCGGAGAAGAACAGCGCAAAGACACCCTGGGGACCCGGCTAACCACGTGGTTGGATTCATTCGGCGGACCAGATATGGACAAGGTCGAGGCCGATATTGCTGATACGCCAGCCCGGCTACGGCGGCACTGGCTCAAACATCGGGCCCGACAGACGCTGAAGAAGCGTCGCGCGGCAGAGCAAGCCGCAGCGGAACGAAGGGCGCGGGAAGAGCGGGAACGACTCGAGGCCGAGGTCGCCGAGATCCAACAGATCTTAGCGGTCCAGGCAGCCGAGCGCGCTGCCGAGGAGAGGGAACGCCAACGGTTGGCCGAGATGGAGTTGCTCAAGGCGCAGCAAGAACGCGAGACCCAGGCTTTGGTGACCGCAGCGCGCGAACTAGACGGCACCGATTATGTACCGGCCCCCGATCACCGGCCCATGTTGCAACGGCCCGGGGAAGAACTCTCCGATCAACAACTGCTGTCTCGGGCCCGATCACTCTTGCCGGAGTGGCGACGTCGTGACCGGATCGTGGAAAAGGCCCAAGCGATTGAGGCCAAGCAGGCCCAGCTACGCACAGACCAAACCGACACCGGTGACGATGCCCACGACCCACTGGGGCTTGGCGATGGTTCCGGCTACATTCCGCCCTACCTGCTTCCGGAACGGCAGGATCCCCAACCGGAACGACTCGATAGCGTCCGTCGGGTGATCGTGACCATCGCCTGGGTGCTGTTCGTGATCGGTGGGCTGGTGGGTCTGGGGTGGATCGGTGGCACCGAGCCACTGTCCCAGGTCAATGATGGGGCCTACCATTCGTCGGCAACCCTGTTATCGATGGCAAATTGGCACGTCACGATCTGGCCGGTGCTGTGGATCGCCACCGGACTGTACACCGTGCACCAGTGGACCCCCTCGCAACGGTCGGCCTCCCGACAACGGCGCACCGGGTGGCTCATGGCCAACGCCATGTTTGCCCTGGCCCTGTGGTTCGCACTGGTCCATATCGAACCGTGGGGACTGGAAATCATCGTGTGGATATTGCTCTGCGCGCTGCTGGTCACTGCGGTCCGGAACCTGAATTTACACACCTCGCGAACCCAGGGCGAGCAACTGTTCACCGACGCCCCGATCGGGCTGTTGACCGGGTGGGCGCTGGTGTTTATGGCCTCCCAACTGCTGACTGTGGCCGGGATCTGGGACGTACTCCACCTGCTGTGGTTGCCCGAATCCGTGTGGGCAATCGTCATTCTGATGGCACTGATGCTGTTCGTTCCCATGGTGTCGATGACCGAACGAGGGCGCGTGGTGATCGTCGTCGGCATGGCCTGGGGGCTAGCTGCCATCATCGGGGTGCGCCTGTTCGGATCCAATCCCTCGGTCTTGATCGCCGCGGTGGCATTGCTGGGAGGTTTCGTGGTGTTGTTGGCAACCGAAAACCGGCGCTGGCGGATTGCGCAGGCCGAAAAACGCTACCTTAACCAATTCGATGATGAGCCTCAGGGTAGTCTCGAGGGCGGGCTCGCAACAGACCCCGAGAACAGCCCGACATCGACCTCGATTGCTGGAGGCTGAATCCGGTGTTGTCGGACCCACCGGGCTGGTAGAAAAGAACTATGAGCGTTCGTACCCCAGATCCACATCCCGGTTGGCTCTCCGATGAGGACCTCTACGAGGCCCGGCGACGGTTGCCGATGGTCTACGTGGAGGCGATCCCGGTCCGGGTCGATCCTCTGGGATATGTCTCCCAGATCGGGTTACTCTACGTGGCCGATGGAGACGGGCACCTGCGACGGACGTTTGTCTCCGGTCGGGTGATGTACCGGGAAACGCTGCGGGCAGCGTTGATGCGGCATCTGGAAAAGGACCTCGGCCCGCTGGCATTACCACAAATTCCAGCCGATCTGCGACCGTTTACCGTCGCGGAGTACTTCCCCCATCCTTCCGAAACCGAGTTGACCGATGACCGTCAGCACGCGGTGGCGTTGTGCTATTTAGTGCCGGTGACCGGAGAATGTCAGCCACGCCAGGATGCCCTGGAGCTCAGCTGGCTGACCCCGGAGGAAGCCATGGCTGAAGACATCCAGTCCGAATTCGTCGGCGGGCGGGGACGGATTATCCAGCAGGCCTTGGCCAGCGTGAACTGGGGGCGCTAACCCGTCCGTGCTGGGATCCTCCGACCGGGCAGTGGCTGCAGTCTGCTCTCCCATCCGTCCCAACCTCACATCCATCCCAACCTCACATCCATCTAGAATCTCGAAAAGGTAGCGAAGATGACTGACCAGCCTGGGCTCGATGTCGGCGCAGCCGCGGATCTGCCGGTGGAGGAGACACTACTGGTTCCGGCCAGCACCACCGGCACCGTGCCAATCACCATTTTTCACGACGAAACCGGATTCTTCGCGCTCAACGACCGGTGCACCCACGGTAACGCTTCTCTGGCCGAAGGGTGGATCGAAGACGGAACGGTGGAATGCCCCCTGCACGGTTCCCCCTTCTGTCTGGCCACTGGCAAGGCTCTGGGCCTGCCCGCCACCGTGGCTGCTCCCACCCACCGGGTTGAGGTGGTCGACGGGCGCCTGATCCTTTACCCGGGAGTGCCCGCCGACGGGACCGAGGCATGAGCACCACAGCGGAGCCGGCAACGCCCGGGTCGGTCGCCATCATCGGTGGTTCGGTCGCTGGATTCACCGCCGCGCACACCCTGCGCGAACGCGGCTATGCCGGGGCGATCACCGTGATCGACCCGAACCCCTACCCTTATGATCGACCACCGGTCTCCGGAGATTATCTCACCGGGGCGCTCGACGAGCCCGGTCTACGCTTGGGCGGTGCACACTGGGCCGAGCAGCACCAGATCCGCTGGGTGCAGGCGGTCGCGACCGAGCTACACCTGGGGCACCGCCGTGCTGAGCAGACGGCCGGATCGGTGGCCACCGCAGCAACGAGATCCACACACCTGATCCGCACCGGGGACGGTCAACAGCTCTCGGCCGAGGTGGTCATTCTGGCTACCGGGGCCTCCCCGGCACCCTTCGAGCACTCGCTAGCCGATCAAGACGGCGAGCCTTTGCCGGTACTCACCGTACGGGACCACACCGACGTCGACAGAATCCGGCAACTGATCACCTCCCGAGCTGAGGAGTCCCATTCGTCACCCCCACTGCGCATCAGCGTGGCCGGTGCCGGGCTGTTGGCCGCAGAACTGGCCGCCGGGGTGCATCAGCTCGGAGCTGCGGTGCGACTGTATCAACCACACCATCGGCAGGCTGCGGAGATTTTCGGGGACACTATTGCCGAGCTACTCGACGCCGACCATGCCCGGCACGGGGTCGAGCTGATTCAGCAGTATCTGCAGGCCGATGCGCTCCCGGAAGGGTTCACGGCCCAGACGGATCTGGTGCTCGCCGCGGTCGGGACGGTACCCAATACGCAACTGGCCGAGCAGGCCGGGTTGCCGGTCACCGACGGCGTTGCCGTCGATGACCGGCAACGGGTGGACGGTGTCTGCGGGGTGTACGCGATCGGGGATCTCACCCCGGGGGTCAAGCACTGGGATCAGGCGGTGCGTTCTGCTCAGCGGGCGGTCGCCGACCTCCTCGATACCAGCCCGACCGCCGAACCGGACCAGGTCCTGCCCAAGCAGAACGAACACCACCGCGTGGCTCCGCGTTGGATCTGGACGGATCGCTACGACACGCACGCCGGGGCCCTGGGCGAGATGACCCTGGCCGCTCGGCCCGGATATCAGCTCATCGAGCGTTGGCGCCGTCCGATCCATGAGGACGAAAGCCCGCTGCATGGTAGCGCAGCCAGTGGCGGACAGCGACGCGAGCACGCCAGCTTCGTGCTCGATCCGCAACACCGGTTATGCGCGGTAGCGGCACTCAACCAACCGTTGGTGCTACGGGCGGCCACCCGATTGATGCAACGCGGGATCGTCATCGACCCGGTGGACCTGGCCGATCCGGACCTGAACCTGCGCTCACTCATCCGAAATCGGTGAAACGCTCACCCGGTCCCGCTAAGGTGCTGGCCTCGTACGGTTAACACGTCGACCAACCGGGGCTCTATCATGACAGAGATGGCAGATTACCCACAGACCCGTCGCCAACCCAGCGATCCCACCCCCGCGGTGGTTCCCACCCACCACCCAAGCCCGCGGGACGTCAGCTTCAGCATCCAGACCCGGATGGACTCCGGTCTGGGTCGCACCGGGGTGATCCACACCCCGCACGGGCAGATCCAGACCCCGGCGTTCATCCCGGTGGCGACTCAGGCCTCCGTGAAGGCCGTCGCCCCCGAGCAGATGTCAGCCATCGGCGCGCAGGCGTTGCTGGGCAATGCGTATCATCTCTACCTGCAACCAGGGGCCGAGCTGGTCGATCGAGCCGGCGGACTGGGTCAGTTCATGAATTGGTCGGGACCCACCTTCACCGATTCGGGAGGGTTCCAGGTGATGAGCCTGGGGTCGGGATTCAAGAAAGTGATCGATATGTCCGGACCGCATGCTCCCAACGGGACCGGGTCCGATGACGACACCGCGGCCGGCAAGAACCGACTGGCCCACGTGGATGATGACGGAGTCTGGTTCACCTCCCATCTGGATGGCTCCAAGCATAGATTCAGCCCGGAAATCTCGATGAACATCCAGCACCAGCTGGGTGCGGACATCATGTTCGCTTTTGATGAGCTGACCACCCTGCATAATTCTCGTCGATATCAAGAAACCTCGCTGGAACGCACCCGGCTGTGGGCCCAACGCTGTCTGGATCACCACGCCGGGCTCACCGCCCACCGGTCCGATCGACCCTATCAGGCCTTATTCGGGGTGATTCAGGGCGCCCAATACGAGGATTTGCGACGCAAGGCGTGCCAGGATCTCTCAGCCATGCAGGCTGATTTTGTCACCGATAACGGCACTGACCGCGCCGGGTTCGACGGGTACGGGATCGGCGGAGCACTGGAGAAGAAGAACCTGGGCACGATCGTGTCCTGGTGTGCCCAGGAACTACCCGAGGACAAGCCACGTCACCTGCTGGGGATTTCCGAACCCGATGATTTGTTGTGGGCGATCGAGTCGGGGGCGGATACCTTCGACTGTGTCTCGCCGACCCGGGTAGCCCGCACCGGTGCGTTCTACACCGACTACGGACGGATCAACCTGCCGCGAGCGCAGTTCAAGGACGATTTTGCCCCGCTACAGCCCGGGTGCGACTGCTATACCTGCGCGCATTATTCGCGGGCCTATCTACGACATCTGATCAAGGCCAAAGAGTTGCTGGTGCACACGCTGATCTCGATCCACAATGAACGGTTCGTCATTCGGCTCGTGGAGACCATCCGGACCAGCATGATCGAAGGCACCTACCCGGAGCTGAAAGAACAGGTGCTGGGACGGTATTACTCTGCTGAGGCCTCGGACCCGCCTGGGGCTTCGGCCCGTTTTTCGGTGACCCCGTAGGCCGGTTCAGCGCGTTTGATCAGCTTCATCACCCACATGGTCACCGGGGCGAGGATGATTTCCACGGCGGATTTAAACAGGAAGCCCACGACCACGTAGTTGACGAATTGGCCAACGGTTTCGATCCCGATCACCGGTGTTGCGATCGAGCAGAACACCAGCGTGTCCAAAAATTCGCCGATCAACGTCGAGACCGCAATACGACCAAACAGGACTTTCTCGCCAAAGGAGCGCTTCATCCGCACCATGAACCAGGCGTTGGAGAGCTGACCAACCAAAAAGCCCAACAACGAGGCCACCACGATCATCCACACCGGCCCGAGAGTGCGTTCCAGGGCCTGTTGGCCGTCATAAAAATCGGCCGGGGGCAGATTAATGATGATCCAGTAACACAGCACCGCGAAGATCGACAACGCGAAGGTGGTGATCACCGCGCGACGGGAATTTTTGAAACCGTAGACCTCGGCCACCACGTCGCCGACGATATAGGCCAGCGGGAACAGGAAGAAGCCACCGTCGGTCACGAGTGGGCCAATCTGTACGCCCTTGGATGCACCGATATTTGACAGGATCAACACGGTGGCCATGATCGCGGTGATGATCGCGTACAGTCCGGATCCAGCCGGGGCGAAGCGGGCGATCGGTCGGGATTGATCAGTAGCTGAGGTCTTGGAGTTGCCGACGTTGCCAGAGCGGGGTGAGCCGGGGGTGGAAGAATCGGGGGCAGACACGGTGATCCTCCTGGACGGTGCTGTCAATGATGCAGTCGTGCTCGCTGGTACCGGCACGTGTGCTGGTCGTGTTGCCAGCGCTGGACGACGACGGTCTCACCGGCCTCTACGGCCCCGTGCACACCTGCTGCCCCAGGCGGCGTCCGCAGCTAGTGTACCAACGGTGTCCCCGGGTGCGGAAAGATGCCCCGCGTGCGGATCACGCCCCGGCTACGCGGGTGTGACAGGATAGAAGGGGATCACCTGAGCGTGCTGTGCTGTGCGCGCACGGCGCAGGCGAGAGCATTGGTTGCACAGAACCGAAGGAAAGTCTAGATGAGTACCATCGACAAAATCTTGATCGCGTTGTTTGCCCTGGCGTTGGCCGGTGGCCTGATTGCCTGGGGCCTGCATGCCAGCTGGTGGGTGGGGCTGGCCGCCCTGATCGCGGTCGCGATCCTCGGGATCTGGAGCATGCGAGATCGGAAAATGCTCAGGGTGATGGCCCGGCGGGAGACCCAGCTGCTGGACCAACAGCGCCAGGTGCTGCTCGGTCAGCATCAGGTCCAGACTGCGCTGACCGAGGTCGTCGAGCAACAGCGCGAGGCGGTGGCCCGCACCGCATCGATCGCCTCGGCGACCGAGCAGATCAACGCCACGGTGGATGAGGTCGCCGGGCAACTGACCCAGCAGGGTGGCACCGCGCAAGATCGTCACGATCAGGTCCTCAAGACGGTCCAGGACGGTACCCAGCACCTCGATCGGCAAACGCGGAACCACGTCAATAACATCAACCGGCGACTGGGCTACGCGCGAGAAGAGATTGAGGCCCAGCAGTATTTGCAGCGTCGCATCGATACCGGCACGCTGTGGCCGTCCACCGGTGACTGGGCGTTGAATGCCCGTTCGGCGGTATACCTGCTCGATCTGCTCGATCAGGCTCGCCCGCAGCATATTGTCGAGCTGGGCTCGGGCACGACCACGTTGTTGTTCGGCCATTATCTGACCGCACACGGTGGCCGACTGTACTCTTTCGATCACCTGAACCACTACCGGGATCTCACCGCCAGTTATGTGAGTTTGCACGGGCTGGAGCCGGTGGTGGATCTGCAGCTAGCCCCCCTGGCACCGCAGGTACCGGCGTCAGACACCGAGCCGGCTGAGGATGCCGAACCACCTCAGTGGTACGACCTCTCCCAGGCGCGACTACCCGAGCAGATCGACCTGTTATTCGTCGACGGTCCCCCGGCAGCCACCGGCCCACACGCCCGGTATCCGGCCCTCAACGCGCTGGCAGACCGGCTGGCACCGGGTGCGGTGGTGATCCTGGACGACGGTGTGCGCGATGAAGAACAGCAGATCGCAACCCGGTGGGCCCAGGAGCACCCCGAGCTGGTGCGAGAAGCACCGGATCTGACCGCGATGATCGTGTTGCGCAAGAAAGGCTAACTCCGACCGGTATGACCACTCCTATTCCGCAAAAAACTGCCCAGCCCCGGGGCAAGAAATCCGGCACTTCCGATCGCCGGCCACGACTGAAGATGTCGATCTACGGTTATCTCATCGCCTGGCTGGCACCAAATATTGTCATGGCCGGGCTGGTCGTGATCCTCAATCTCTTGCCGGTGGCCGAACAGGTCGGTGATCTGACCCCGTTGCTCACCCTGGTGGGGCTAGCCGGTCTGGTGCTGGGTCTGCCACTGACCCTGTTGGTGAACTGGTTGTTTCGGTTCACGCTCAACCAGGCTGTGCACGTACTGGCCTATGCCCTGGTGGGCATGCTCTACGGGCTGGTGGTGCTCGTCGGTGGGCTCGAGGGGCTGTTGCCGCTACTGATTCCGGTGGTCGGGTTTCCGGCCGGGATCCTGATGGCCCTAGGCCGGTGGCTGGCGATCCCATTTACCGATGTGGTGGATGCCGACGGACACATTTTGGCCCCTGGTGAGGCTGACGAAGATTCGATCATCGACGAACAGTAGCCGGTCGATCAGACCCGGCCTGCCGGAGGAAAATCTGAGGAAAAGCCCTGACGGAAATGAGGATATGACGATGACCGAATACTCCATCCACGAACCAGCACTGGCGCTGTCTATTGCCGGCTCAGAAGCCACCGGTGGTGCCGGGGCGCAAGCGGATCTGAAGACCTTCCAGGAGCTGGGGGCCTACGGCATCATTGCGCTGACCTGCATCGTGGCCTTTGACCCCAACGATGACTGGAACCACCGGTTCACCCCGGTCCCGGCCGAGGTGATCGCCGATCAGCTAGAGGCCATTCAGGCTAACTACGCCGGACAGTTGCACACCACCAAGTTGGGGATGATGGGCTCACCGGAGACCATTCACACGGTGGCGCGCGCACTGCGGTCTCAACAGTGGCAGCACGTGGTCCTGGATCCGGTACTAATCTGCAAGGGTCAAGAGCCCGGCCACGCCCTGGATACCGATGAGGCGCTGAAGGCGGAACTGTTGCCGCTAGCGACCTTCACCACCCCGAACCATTTCGAGGCCGAGCAGCTGTCGGGCCTGACGATTTCCTCGGTGCAGGATCTGCAGGAGGCCGCTCAGATCATCCACGATCACTCTGGTGCAGCGGTGCTGGCCAAAGGTGGTATCCGTTTAGAAGGTGACCAGGCGGTCGATGTGTTCTACGACGGAACTGATATGGAGGTGCTCAGCACACCGAAGGTCGGCGATCATGCCGTCTCCGGAGCCGGATGCTCGCTGGCGGCTGCGGTCACCGCCGAGCTGGCCAAGGGTGCCTCCCCGCGTGAGGCTGCGTATACGGCCAAGGAATTCGTCACTCGTGGCATCGCCCAGCGGGTGAGCGCCAAGACCCCGTTTGACACGCTCTGGCAAGGCGGACTGCGCTAAAAGTTGCGCTTACACCGTCGCCACCGGCGCGGTGACCAGTGCAGAGAGCAGGGTGTCGGCGTGGACCAGGCTCATCCCCGTCTCGGCGCGGATCGTCTCCACTGCGGTTGGCAGTTTCCAGGATGCCAGTGACTAGTCAGCCTGCACCAGTTGCGGTCGCGCAGGTGCTACGGGACTGTCGTGCTGCTCCCACGGAACCTGCTCGACCTGGAATTCCGCGCGGATGTTCTGCTGGGAAGGCTCAGCTTGGTGATCGGCCGACTGTTGCCGAAGCTGCTGTTGAGAGTCTTGCTGTTGGGGTTGCTGTGCAGACTGTTGCTGCGCACCATCACCGGAGGAGTCTTGTTGCTCGTTGAGTTCCTGCTCGGTCGGTTCGGGCTGGGAGGAATCTGGGCTAGGGGGTCGTGATTCGGCGTTGCCGGCACCACCCTCATCGGAGTCTTCGGGCACGAATCCTCCGTCTTCACTACTCATCGAAGCCCGCGCTTGCTGTGCTTCGGAAAGTTTCGACTCGATCTCGCTGAGACTCTCCTCGATCTGCTCCATATAGGTCTCTTTCAGTTGGCCCCAGGCCAAGGCGGAGACCGACTCGCCCGTCGTGGGGATCGCGGCCAGAATAGAACGAGCCTGTTGGGCCTCGGTCTGCAAACCGTTCAAGGTTGCAATATATTCGGAGGTTTCCTGAAGATCGTTCAGATTCGAATCGGGAATCTCTTCGAGTTCCTCCAGCACCGGCTCGATCTGCGACGGCAAGGTACAGTCGGCATCTTTGGAGTAGATCCCGCGTTTGGCCTCGAAGGCCTGCTGACGCGCCTCGTTGAACTCTTGAGCCCGAGCATCGTCTTGCGCTTCTTCTGTATAGGGCACCGCATAACCGGAACGCACCATTTCGAGCGCCAGATCATCGCCAGATTTCTCCAAATCCGCCCAGACCTCGCCATTCGGGGCGTTCGGATAGGCCGGGTAGGTGGGATTCACCGTCGAGCCGGCAGGCGCCAGTTGTTCGAGCTGGTTTTTAGCTTCGTCATGCAAACAGGTGTCCAGCGTTTCGCTGGCATCATCTTCAGGCGGAACCGGGGCGCGCATGGCCTGCATGCGGACCACCTGCTCACCGGTGTTAGCGGTAATCTGCATTGACTGTCCGGTCAGCACCTCATCGATCCGCGCGGAGTCCTCGTCTTGGGCGAGATTTCGTACCACCGTCAGCACAGTCAACGTGAGCAACACCAAGGCCACCAGGGTCAACAAGATCATGATGGACCAGTTGATGCGGCGTTTGCGGCGGGGGTTTGAAGACATAAGATTCGCTAGCAACTTGACGACGAGGGCGGGTCCAGCACGTCAGAGGGCGGTACCTCTGATCGAACGTGCTCCCTAAAGTGTAGCTAATGATCGAGGTGCTGTGAGGAATACCGACGAATACCGGTGCTGAACAGCCACATGAGGCGAAGCACCGGCCTGCAGGCCTGCGATGCTAGGGTAGTCCGTGAGATTGCTCCCCTGCTCGTGATCATCTCAGGATCGAAAATACCGGGGGAACCGAGCCCCTAATAAGGATTGATCGTGAACCGCACCATTCTTCCCGGATTGGTACTCTCCTTCGCGATAGGAGCACTGGCACTGGGTATGATCGCTGGCATCGGCGACTACCTACCCGGTGTTTCCGGATTGCTGGTCGCCATTGTCATCGGGGTGTTATGGCGGAATATCGCCCCCGTGCCAGAGGTGGTTGAACCGGGGATCACGGTGGCATCAAAAACGGTGTTGCGCTGGGGCATTGTGCTCATGGGGCTTCAGCTGGCGGTCGATGAGATTCTCGCACTCGGATGGGGCACCATTGTGCTGATCGTGCTCGCTGTGGTCATCACCTTCGGTGCCACCGTTATATTGGCCAAGGCCTTGCGGGTGCCCAGCGCTCTGGGGTTACTGATTGCCAGCGGGTTCTCGATTTGTGGAGCTGCGGCGGTGGCTGGTGCGGATTCGGTGCTCAAAGCCAAGAAAGAATTCACTGCGACCTCAATCGGGCTGGTGGTCCTGTTCGGCACCCTGATGATCCCCGCTATGCCGGTGCTGGTGGCACTATGCGGATTTTCCACAACT
Source organism: Auritidibacter sp. NML100628 (assembly GCF_003185985.1). Classification (NCBI taxonomy): domain Bacteria; kingdom Bacillati; phylum Actinomycetota; class Actinomycetes; order Micrococcales; family Micrococcaceae; genus Auritidibacter; species Auritidibacter sp. NML100628. Next base: position 31,766 of record NZ_QHLP01000019.1, on the reverse strand, counting down.
CAAGGGGCGATCTGGGCTGGCACATCGGTTCATGAAGTCGCTCAGGTCGTTGCGGTCGCCGAGACGCTGGGACCAGAAGCCTCCACCACAGCGGTGACGGTGAAACTGGGCCGGGTGATGATGCTGGCCTTCGTGCTGGCAGCGATAGCATTTCTCAGTTCCCGCCACCCGTCATCTCGATCCACCCCGGAAGACCCAGCCCCTGGATCACGTCCTGCTCTGGTGCCCTGGTTTGTGATCGGGTTCTTCATCATGGTGGCACTGCGCTCGGTCGATATTCTGCCTCCGACGGCCCTTGAGGTGGTCCAACTGATCCAGTCGTTGTTCTTGGCGACCGCGATGTTTGGGCTCGGTATGGGTGTACGCATCCGGTCGCTGGTGCAGGTGGGCGCTCGCCCGATAATGTTGGCTACCCTCTCGACGCTCATCATTACGGTCATCGGGGGCTTGGGTGCAGGACGATTAGCCTAGTCGTGCACTAAAGTTGAATCCGTTGCACCGCGATCGTCACCGGCGCGTGATCGTCGGCCCCCAAAACCCTAATCACTCAGGAGTTCTCCACCTTGTCTGCCAGAGATGACATCGTTCGCGTCTTGAACGAGGACGACCGCAATCAAGAATATGCCGACCCGAAACTGTACAAAAACTCCCTATCGTGGTCGGGCCGAAAATACGCTTTTAAACGGGCACTGAAGAAATTCGGCACCGATGGCGGAACCGATCTGTCGGCGAAGCTCACCTACTACACGGTCCTGTCCATGGCTCCCGGTCTGCTGGCCGTATTCTCCATGCTGTCCTTGGTCTTGTCCTCCAACGCCGAGGTTATTGAGAACATGCTCGATGATGTGATCACCCAGGCAGTTCCGGAAGACTATCAAGCGCTGGTACAAGACCTCGTGGAAACCATGATGGACTCGGCCACCGGTGGCGTGATCGCGTTGATCATCGGTGTGATTACAGCACTGTGGTCGGCATCGGCCTATGTTAAGGCGTTCTCCCGGAACATGAACTCCATCTACGGGGTGGCTGAAGGTCGCACCTTCATCAAGAAGAACCTCACCATGGTGCTCACGACCGCAACGGTGCTGGTCGGTGTCGTCGTCATCCTGATCTCTTTGGCCCTGAACCGTCCACTCGTCGATGGGCTGTTCGGCCCCATTGCGGAGCCGCTAGGATTGGAAGGCGTCCTGGCATTTATGACGGACACCTTCTTGCCGCTCTGGGCATGGCTACGCTACGTTGTGGTGGCTTTGGTGTTGATTCTGGTCATCGCCGTGATGTACCACTTCACCCCCAATGTGCAGAAGCCGAAGTTCACTTGGTTCTCCATTGGCGCCGTGGTGGTGTTGGTTGGTAGCGCGATTGCCGGTGTGGCCATGGCGATCTACCTGACCTACTTTGCCTCGTACTCATCCTACGGTGCGGTCGGAACCATCATGGCGGTGCTGTTCGTGCTCTGGATTTTCAATATGGTGATGCTGCTGGGGGCCCTAATCGATCACGAAATGTTCCGTGCCCGCCAGCTGGAATCCGGCATTCCTGCCGAGGTCCACGTCCAGCTTCCACCGCGTGATACCGCCGGTGCTGAGAAGGCTAAGGAAGACCAGGACAAGCTGATCGAAGAGGCCCGTACCCTTCGTCGGACCATGAGCAACCCACTAGCCCCGGAAAATCGCGACGTCGACTAAAAGACCACACCGAGGAAGTCAACGTCTGCCTCAGACAGCGGGGCCGGTGGGCAACACACTCACCGGCCCCGCTGTCTGAGAGGAAAAGGATTGGAAAATATCCCGGGCGCTGTTAGGCCATCGAGGCTTCCTTTTCCTTATCCTCCTTCGATTCTTTACCGCGGTCCAGACCCAACCGGGTCAATGGCACGCCGTCGATCGCGCCATCGATGGTGCGCTCAGCTTCGTCGTGATCGACGTCAAGCACCAAAGCGACCTCGGCGATAATCATGTCCTTGGCCTCTTGATAGAGGTTTCGCTCGGCCATCGAGAGCTCCTTCTCCTTCTGGCGGCGGTAGAGATCCCGGGCGACTTCGGCAACATTGTCCAAATCACCGGTAGCCAGCTTTTCGCGCAGTGCTTTCAAACGACGGGACCACTGCTTTTCCAAGGTGTCACCATCCTTGGCCAGCAACGACATCAACTTGCGCAACCGAGTATGGCTGGACAGGTCTCGAACACCGATCTCCGACAGGCTCGATTCAGGCACAGCGATCTGCAGGCGCTGCTCCTGGACCTCAAGGACGACATAGTCGACGTCTTCACCCTTGATCTTTTTGGTGTTGCGGCTCACCACTTCGGCCGGACCGTGTTGCGGATGGACGACGAACTTGCCTGGGGTTAAACGCATGGAGCAGATGCACCTTTCTTTGATGGCACAGCATAAGCGCCCGGCATTGCAACGAAGTGTCGGAATACCGAGCGCTCGCTGTTTTCCTACTGAGGTACACCATACTAGCACGGAAACGGCCGCATACCACAAAATATCACTCAGAGCAAGAATGACATGCACGTGGCATGTCAGGCTCGAATTCACCCTCGCTGGACAGCGCTACACGTTGTCGACACCGGATTGTTCCTGAAGGAATTGGAAGACCTCCACTTCATCGACACCCGGGAAGGCACCGGTGGGCATGGCCGCCAAAATGTGGGCGTTAGTTCGCGCCGCGGGCCACGCATGTCCACCCCATTCGGCTTCAAGTTCCGGGGAAGGCAAGCGGCAGCACGTCGGGTCCGGACACCGCGAGACAGACCGCGAGGTGGTATCCCGACCACGAAACCACCGCGCCTGATCGAAAGGGACCCCAATTGAGGACGAGTAAAGACCCGAGGCGGAAGACTCCACCACGGCGGTGCACCAATAGGTACCGGCCGGGGTATCAGTGTATTGATCGAACGCGCGGAATCGATTCTGGACGTCAAAGACTTCTCGGGAGGTCCAGTACCGACAAATCTGCTGGCCTTCGATGGCTCCAATACTGTCTGTTGGGAAACTCACCCCGTCGTTTTCGTAGGCTTTATGCACCACTCCGGACTGGTGCACTTTCTGAAAGTGCAGGGTAATACCCAGGTGTTCGGTCGCCAGATTGGTGAACCGGTGGGCAGCGGATTCATAGGAGACCCCGTAGCCATCTCGCAGATCCTCAATGGCCAGATCTCGGTTCTGATGAGCAGCCTTCAGCTCTTTGACCACAGGTTTTTCTGGCATGAGCAACGCGGCAGCACAGTAGTTGATGTAGACCCGCTGTTTCAGAAAGTCCTGATAGTCCACCGGCTCACCGAATCCGAGCACATAGGCCGCAATCGCCTGCAATAAGACCGACCGAGCGTCATGGTCGGTGTGCGGTCCGCCGGGCAGATAGAATCGTCGGTTCTTCAGGTCAGTAACCGAGCGGGTGGAGTGGGGCAATGAGCCGACGAAGTGGATCGAAAATCCCAGGTGGTCAGCAATGTTTGCGATTCTGCGGTGAGTCAGTGGCCCCGAGGGCTGGCCCACCGCTTCCAGCAGTTCTTGAGCTGTTGATTCCAGCTCGGGGTAGTAATTGTTGCGCTCACGCATCTCCATCCGCAATGCGACATTGGCTCGGCGAGCTTCCTCCGGCGTAGCAACCCGCTCGGCAGCTTGACGTCGTAATTCGCTCGCTAAGCCCGCAATCGTTTCGAGCACCTCGGTGGGAGTCCGGGAGGTGATCTTGACTCCGGGAAGCCCCAGCGCGTGAAAGTGCGGGGATCGTTGGAGTTTCTCCACCGCGATTTCCAGTTCGGCTCGTTTGCTCGGAGGTTTAGCCGAGAGCATGTCGTCAACCGAGACGCGAAGTTCTGCCGCCAAGGCAGACAACAGTGATAGCTTCGGCTCGCGGTGGCCGTTCTCAATCTGGGAGAGGTGAGAGGCCGTAACATCCACCCTGCTTGCCAGATGTTCCAGGGTAAATCCGGCCTTCTTCCGCTGGTGACGCAATTGGCGTCCCAGCACCACGGAATCCAGCCGTGCTACCTCGCCGGTATCGGTCACATCGTCTACTGTGTTTTGCACCATAATCACAGCGTAGTTAAAAACCGCGGATTTTTCCTCCTACATCCAGCCCTTCTTCTTAAAGATCAGATACAAGGTGAGGCTCGCGGTCAACATCAGCCCAATGGCCCACAAATATCCGAAGGACCAATGGAGTTCTGGCATGTCGTCAAAGTTCATCCCGTAAATCCCGGCAATCACCGTGGAGACCGCGAACAGCGCAGCCCATCCCGATACTTTTTTCATATCCTCGTTTTGTTTTCGGCCCACCAGCGTAGATTCCACGGTCAGCGCATTCTGCAATGCGGCCCGAATACCTTCGAGTTGTTCGACATCACGGGTAACATTATCGCGGACGTCACGCAGGTGACGAGCGAATTCTTGATCCATGCCGTACTTCGTGGCTCCCCGAGTCAGCAGATCGATCATGTGCGATAACGGGCGAGTGACCCGCAGGAACTTCACGATCTCGTTGAATAGCTCGTAGATGCGTTGCGAGGTTGCCACCGTTGCCGAATCGCCAAACAGTGAGTCCTCGATGTCGTCCAGATCATCGTCGAGATCGATAATGATGGGCGCATAGCCGTCAGCAATACCGTCGAAGACGAAGTACAACATTGTTTGCGGGTGCCCGGCGTCCATCACATGCCGCCGGAAGGGGCGGTGTAGCCAATGCACGACTTTCTGAGCCAGTGAGTGGTCATCAGCGAAGACCAGGAAGAAACGGTCGCCGACAAAGATATGCAGTTCCGCGAACTTCATTTTTTCGGTTTTGTCCACGTACTGGGCCCAGTGCAGCACGACGAACAGTACCGAGTCGTAGCGTTCAAGTTTGGGGCGCTGGTGTCCTTGCAAGGTATCTTCGACCGCTAATTCGTGTAGCTCAAAGTACTCGGCACACTGCTGAATTTCAGCCGAACTGGGTTCTGAAACCACCACATGGGCCCTAGCATCGGGGTCTGACGACAGACGCGCGAACATCTGTTCAATACTCTCCAGTGCTTCCAATCGTGGGGCCGAGGCCCCGTGCTGGACGTTATCAACGGAGTGCAAGAGATAGGTCATGGTGCATCTTCCCATCGTCTACTTGTCACCTTGGCCTACATATTCTTGCATGGTTTGCCTCGGTGGTCACCGCCACCGGCACCCGAACTACTTCGCGTCGTTGGTGGGACACTGCTACCTGCCGTCCGGGTCGCGGAGTGTTCGCGTGCGCGCACGTGCTCTCGCAGGCGCGCGAGCGTGTATGAGGGTAACCATCCGACAAATCGTCGCTTTTTTTGTTCTGCATCTCACAATTTTGCAGATGAGGGGCGAATCGTTCGAAAGAAGTCAGATTTTTTCCAAATGGTTATCTGAAGCGCAATTTTTTTCGACAATCCCCTGCCCCACTGGCGACAAACACGGAAGAGTAGAAACTACCCAGACGGGAACCGAACCATTCGGAACCGTCACGAAAACGACAAGAGACGCCACACTGATACACACTCAAGGAGTTCAGATCATGTCACAGCACACTCCCGCTTCCGCAGAGCAGATCCAGCACGACTGGGACACCAACCCTCGTTGGGCGAACGTCAAGCGCACCTACTCGGCCGACGAGGTCGTGAAGTTGCGTGGTCGTGTGCAGGAAGAGCACACTCTGGCGCGTCGCGGATCGGAGAAGCTCTGGGAGCAACTGACTACCGAGCACCCTCAAGGTGAGTGGACCAACGCTCTGGGCGCGCTGACCGGTAATCAGGCTGTTCAGCAGGTCAAGGCTGGACTGCGGGCCATCTACCTGTCTGGTTGGCAGGTGGCTGCTGACGCTAACCTGGCCGGCCAGACCTACCCAGACCAGTCGCTGTACCCGGCTAACTCGGTCCCGCAGGTCGTCCGCCGGATCAACAACGCACTGTTGCGGGCGGATCAGATCGAGTTCTCCGAGGGCATCCAGACTGTCGAAGACTGGCTGGTGCCGATCGTGGCCGATGCTGAGGCTGGCTTCGGTGGCCCACTGAATGCCTATGAACTGATGAAGGCCATGATCACCGCCGGTGCTTCCGGTGTGCACTGGGAAGACCAACTGGCTTCCGAGAAGAAGTGTGGTCACCTCGGCGGTAAAGTGCTGGTTCCGACCAACCAGCACGTGCGCACTCTCAACGCTGCCCGTCTGGCCGCCGACGTCGCCGATGTTCCCTCGGTGATCATCGCCCGCACTGACGCTGAAGCCGCCACCTTGCTGACCAGCGACGTCGATGAACGCGACCAGCAGTTCCTGACCGGTGGTCGCACCGCTGAAGGCTTCTACGAGGTGCGCAACGGCCTGGAGCCCTGCATCGCTCGTGCGAAGGCCTACGCAGAGTACGCCGATTTGATCTGGATGGAAACCGGTACTCCGGATCTTGAGCTGGCTCGTGAGTTTGCCGAGGCTGTCAAGGCCGAGCACCCCGACCAGATGCTGGCCTACAACTGCTCACCGTCCTTCAACTGGAAGAAGAACCTGGATGATGAGACCATCGCGAAGTTCCAGCGCGAACTGGCTGCGATGGGCTACACCTTCCAGTTCATCACTCTGGCGGGCTTCCACGCCCTGAACTACTCGATGTTCGACCTGGCGCGTGGCTACAAGGAGCGCCAGATGTCAGCGTACGTCGAGTTGCAGCAGCGCGAGTTCGCTGCCGAGCCACAGGGTTACACCGCTACCAAGCACCAGCGCGAAGTCGGCACCGGCTACTTCGACGCGATCTCCACCGCTGTCAACCCGGATTCCTCCACGGTCGCTCTGGCCGGTTCGACGGAGTCTGGACAGTTCTAATCCCTCACCACCACTGATTCTTCAGAAATCAGCCAGCCAGATAGGACGTGATGATCATGACCAGCCAGATTCGCTACACTACCTCTTCGGGACTGACCGTCAGCGTGCTCGGCGAGGTCTCCGAAGCCACTCAGCCGCTACTGTCCGATGCGGCCCTGGAGTTTCTGGCCTACCTCCACACCACGATGGAGCCCAAGCGTCAAGAACTCTTGGTAGCGCGTCAGCAGGTGCGCGCAGCCATTGCGGCTGGGGCGCGTCCGGGATTTGAGAGCACCACGAAGAAGATTCGTGATGATGATTCCTGGCGCGTTGCTCCACTGGCACCCGGTCTGAAAGACCGCCGTGCCGAAATTGCCGGACCGGTGGATCGGAAAATGACCATCAACGCCCTGAACTCCGGGGCCAAATGCTGGCTGGCTGATTTCGAAGATGCCTGTACTCCCACCTGGGAGAACATGATCGAAGGCCAGCGGAACCTCTACGAGGCGATCCGTGGCCAGATCCGCCACACCGACCAGACTACCGGTCGGACCTACAAGCTCAAGAAACCAGCCCTAGCGCAGTCTCCAACGATCCTCCCGCGGCCGCGGGGGTTGCACCTGGACGAGAGCCACATCGTGGTCGAAGATCAGCCGATCGCCGGAGCGCTGATGGCTTTCGGGCTGTTCTTCTTCCATAACGCGCACGAGCTGGTACACCTGGGCCGTGGCCCCTACTTCTACCTGCCCAAACTGGAACACCATCTGGAAGCTCGCTGGTGGAATGACGTGTTCACCAAGTCCCAGGACTACCTGAACATTCCCCACGGAACCATCCGGGCCACGGTGTTGATCGAGACCATCACTGCAGCCTTCCAGATGGATGAGATTCTGTATCAGTTACGCGATCACTCTGCCGGGTTGAACGCTGGTCGGTGGGATTACATTTTCTCGATCATCAAGAACTTCCAGGACTCCTCCGACGAGTTCGTGCTCCCGGATCGTTCCGATGTCACCATGCAACAACCGATGATGCGGGCCTACACCGAGTTGCTGGTGCGTACCTGCCACCGTCGTGGTGCTCACGCCATTGGCGGGATGGCAGCCTATGTGCCGGATAAGTCGGACCCCGTCAAACACCGGATCGCTCTGGAGAAGGTGCGCGAGGAGAAGTCCCGTGAAGCTGCGGACGGTTTCGACGGTTCCTGGGTGGCTCACCCAGATCTGGTGCCGGTGTGCATGCGGGTCTACGACGAGTTGCTCTTTGAGACCCCGCACCAGATTCGCACGCGCAAACGAGAGGATGTGGTCCCGGATGCTGAGGCGTTGCTGAACGTGAAAGCCACCACCGGGGCGATCACCGAAGCTGGCATTCGCACCAATATCGAGGCCGGTATCCACTACTTGGACGCCTGGTTGCGCGGTCACGGTGGAGCCAGCATCAACGACCTGATGGAAGACGCTGCCACCGCCGAGATTTCCCGCTCCCAGCTGTGGCAGTGGATCCGAACCGAGGCCACGGCCACGACCGCGCAGGGGTCCGAACGCACCGTAACCCGCGAGTGGGTCGATGAGCTCATCAACGAGATCGTGTCTGCTGCGGATCGGTCAGACCAGGATCGGATCACTGAGGCCCAGGAGGTCTTTTCCGCCGTGGTCTTCGCCGAAGAGTTCCCTGAATTCTTGACCATCCCGGCTTACAACGCCTACCTGGCAGCTGACGCCAACACCCGCGTCGCCGTCTGAGGCACCTGGGGACCTAGAGCACAACCCCGAGCACACAGCACAGCGGGCCCGACCAGACACTCTCTGGCCGGGCCCGCTGTTGATCTACACAGGCAGTGTGTTCAGTCTCGGTGTTGCAGCCACCTAACCAAGCAAGTGACCCACCAAGACGGAGACGACACGCAAAATTTACTCTTCGTCGCCGGCATCTTCTTCGTCGCCGTTATCCTCAGAGTCGCCACCCTCGGTCAAGGAGTCGACGTAATCCTGGTTCTCCGCGACCCAGTCTGCCACGATGTTTTCGTACTCGCCCTCGTCGTCATTATCGGCGAACATCTGGGCTTCGAGATCGTAGAGCAGGTCGTTTTCCATGGTGAAGTCCGATAGCCACTCAGAGACCTCGGAGAAATCATCGCTGAAACCGTTGTAGGCGTAGGTCGACATGGTTTCAGAACCACCCAGAGCACCCTCGGGGTCTTCCAGATCACGGACCGGGAAGGCCTCGTATGCCCAGTGCGGACGCCACAGAGTCACCACGATGTTTTCGTCGTTATCGATGGCGGTGTTCAGCTCCTGGAGCATGGCAGGAGTGGACGAGGTGGTGAATTCCATCCCGTCCAAGCCGTAAGTCGGGATGACCTCATCTTCGGTGGCGGAGGTCAGACCGGCGCCGGGCTCAATACCGACGATCCGGTTGTCGAATTCATCGGCGTTATCGGCCAGTTCCTCCAGGGAGTCAATCGGCGCGTCCTCGTTGACAGCAATCTGTAGCGAGGACTCATCGTTCCAGGTACCCAGCATTTCCAGGTCGTCACCGTACTCATCCAGGTAGGACGCGTGGGTGGTGGGCTCCCAGACGTCCATGGTGAAGTCGTAGTCCTGAGTGGCAACACCGGAGAACACCACGGCCGGCTCAGCCTCTTCGAGGTTGACCGTATAGCCTTCTTCCTCCAGAATGTGCTTCCACAGGTAGGACACAGCAATGCCCTCTTCCCAGCCGTTGAAGACGCCGATGGTCAGTTCGCCCTTGTCCTCATCACCGTTGTCGCCGGTGCCGTCGCCTTCGCCACAGGCGGTCAGGGCCAGGGCGCCGATAGACAGTGCAGCAACGGATTTCCAGATCTTGTTGAACTTCCTCACTCTGTTACCTCCAGTTAGTGTCAGTGTGGATGATGAACCGAACCGGTACAACTCAGGCACCCGGTCCGTTAGCTTTTCTTCTTTAGCGCGGTCAGCCGGTCCAGATACATCGCCAACACGACCACGGCGATACCGGCTTCAAAGCCCAGTCCCGCATCGATACTGCTCAAGGCCGACGTGACCTGGCCACCCAGGCCACCGGCGCCGACCATACCAGCGATGACCACCATCGACAATGACAGCATAATGACCTGGTTGATACCGGCCATAATGGTCGGCATGGCCAGTGGAAGCTGGATCTGACGCAGGATCCGGAACCGTGAGGCACCGAAGGCCTGACCGGCCTCGACCACTTCAGCGTTCACACCGCGGATACCCAATTCGGTAAAACGCACACCGGGCACCATCGCGAACAGAATGGTGGCCACCATGCCGGGAACAACACCGACACGGAACATCACCAGCGCCGGAATGAGGTAGACCATCGGCGGCATGGTCTGCATAAAGTCCATGATCGGTTTAATAATGGCCGAGGCCGTATTCGAGGAGGCGGCCAGAATACCCAGCGGGATCGCAATGACTGCGGCAATAAAGGTGGAGATCGTCACCAGCCCCAGGCTGTCCATAGCATGTTCCCACATGTTCATCCCGGCAATCAGGGTGAAGCCCAACGCGGTGCCTAGCGCTAGTTTCCAGGACTTGACGATCCAGCCCAGCCCGGCCAGGACGAGGGTTACCACCCACCAGTCAGGCCAGGTGAGCAGACCGACCAGCAGGTCGTTGAGCGTCGCCAGCGTGGTGCGCACGATTGAGAACGCTTCCGAAAAAGTGCCGAGCAACCAGTCCAGACCGGCTTCAATGGCTTCGCCGACGCCGAAGCGGAAGTCGTTAATGGACTCGAATTCGAACCAGGTGATGTCCGAAGCCGGGATGAGAGCAGACAGTGTCGAGCTCACAGCGCATCACCCCCAGCGGTCTTATGGCGATCGGTATCGCCAGCAGGCGACGGATCGATTTGTTCAGCGTGGCGACCAACCGAGGCATCTGGCGGGGCGTCCGCAGGGTCGGTGGTCTCAGCTGACTCCAACCGCTCTGACAGTGTTTCCGAGCGCTGAGGGCTCATGGCCTCCAGCAGACGCGAGACGCGGACATAACCGACCTTCACCCGTTTGCCATGGTCCTCACCTTCAACCGCAACCGGGCCGTCGGCTTCCACGGCAACCGGGACGATCTCCTGCAAAGTCGCCCCAGGCTTGACACTACGGTGTGTGCGCCCGAAGCTGGTAATTTCTGCTTCCGAAAGCTCCGCAGGCGGAACCATGACCGATTGCGCGGTGAGAACCCGAGACCGATCCACATCCGCGGTGAAGGAGGCGACATAGTCATTGGCGGGAACCGAGAGGATCTCTTCGGGCGTACCGATCTGAACGATGCGGCCTTCCTTCATCACCGCGATACGATCACCCATGTACATGGCTTCGTTCAGATCGTGGGTAATGAACACGATGGTCCGATGTAGCTCACGTTGCAAGGAGATCATTTCTTCCTGCATCTCACGCCGGATCAACGGGTCCAAGGCTGAAAAGGCCTCATCCATCAGCATCACATCGGTCTGCGAGGCCAACGCCCGAGCCAGTCCCACACGCTGTTGCATACCGCCCGAGAGTTCACTCGGGTAGCGCTTTTCCCAGCCGGCCAAACCGACCGAGGCCAGCACCTGCGCAGCCATCTCCTGACGTTCTTTTCGACCGTAACCCTGGATTTCTAACCCATAGGCGGCGTTATCGAGCACGGTCCAGTGCGGCAACAATGCGAAGTGCTGAAAGACCATCGACATGTGCCTGGCTCGCAGATCTCTCAGGTGGTTTTTCGACAGCTGAGCCAAGTCTTGCCCCATGACTTCAACAGTGCCCGAGGTGGCCGGTTGCAACGCGTTCAGGGTTCGGATCAGGGTTGACTTTCCGGAACCAGATAGCCCCATCACAACAAAAATTTCACCGGGCTTCACCTCAAAGGAAGCGTCAATCACCGCGGCAACACCCTCAGACCCAATGTCTTTTCGGTCAGCACCGGCCTTAATTTTCTCGACGACTCGTTCGGGACGTTTACCGAAAACCTTATAAACATTCTGTACCCGAATCACCGGGGCATCGGACTGGCCTGCACTACCTGTTGGCTCCGGTTGCTCCGAGATCTGTGGCGATGATGTCATACACGCTTCCCTTGGGTTGACATGCAAAATCAAGAAGGCGATCCCTTGCGGGAGATGCCACAAAAAGGTCACCAGCTAATGATAATAACAAACTTTCAGGGGAATATCTCATAATTCAGATCTTGGCTCCACAAATTCGGATGAGATAAAACTACCCAACCGGGCAGATAATGCAATGAGATTTACTGCACATAATGCGTCAACCATTCCGCCCAGACGAACAAGAAGCCTATGATCAGAAGCCAGAAGGTAACGATCACATAGTGCGGTGTTATGTGCCCACAAATCATGAGACCCCAAGAAAACGGCTTGAGTTTTTTGAATTTCCCATCGGGTGATCACAACATGTGTTCACTTTGAGCTGAAACTTGGGGCGTAAAACATTGATTCACAGGGTCCTGGCCGTGGCGCACACGTCCATGGCGGGCGCCCGTGTGATGCTCGCCCCGGAGTGAGAGGCCACAGAGATGATGATGGACCTAGCAGACAAAGCCGTGTGAACGAGCTTACACTGGACAGTAAGGGAGTCAATCTGACCACCCATCACCGCACCGATGTCGCCCTCCTTCAGCCCGGAGGGTCACGTCGTCGCCCTGGAAGCAAGGAAACTTATGAAACTGTCTGAGGCCGTTGTGCTACTTGAACGCGAAATCGCCGAGGTTGACAAACTGTTCCAAGACATCCCCGACGAGCAGTGGCGACAAGCTACCGTTAGTCAGGGGTGGACCGTTGCCGACCAATTAGGTCACTTAGTGTGGACCGATCAGCTCTGTCTGTCGGCCATCGACAACGACGAGCGCTTTCAACAGGTGGTGGCGCTGGCTCAAGGTAGTGACCCAGAGGCGTTCACCAAGCACGTTGATGCTGAAGCCCACCGACTAGCTGAGCAGGAGCCTGCCGAGCTGCTGAATCAGTGGACGACAACTCATCACGAATTACTGACCCGCTTGAAAGCATACGGCGACGAACAGGAGACGAAAATCGCCTGGCTGGCCCGCCCCATGAGCCCCACCAGCATGGCCCGGGCTCGCACGATGGAGCTCTGGGCCCACAGCTTGGACATCTACGACGCTGTGGGGTGGACCAAGCCCCGCAACGAAGCCGAAGCTTCGGTTGCCGAGCTCGGTGTGAAGACCCGTGACTTCGCGTTCACGTTGCACGGCCACACGCCACCGCAGGAGCCAATTTATGTCCAGCTGTCCTTACAGGTCGGCCCTGACCTGAGTTTTGGTGACCCTGATGCCGAGAACCGCGTTATTGGTTCCGCCTGGGGTTTCTGCGCGGTAGTTACGCAGCGTCGACACTTTGCCGATGCCGACCTCAACATCGAGGGTGACACCGCAAAGCTGTGGATGCAGATCGCCCAAGCCTTTGCCGGTGCTGCGACCACCGGACCGGAACCAGGGGAACGGCTATCTCCGGCTGATCTGGAAGACTAGCCCGCTGTCTGAGTCGCTCACGCGCACACGCGACCTCTCACACGCGGGCCACAACGGAGACGCGGGCTGGCGAGGTGTCGTTAATCTCGTTAAAGACGCAGAAATTTTTACGCTTTTCGCATGAATACGGCGTCCGGGGCGCGATGCCCCTTTACCAAATCGGTTTTCCGGTGTTTGCTGGAACCATGAGCAAATACGCAGTCACTAACCCCAACACGGGTGAAGTTGAGAAGACTTTCGACTCACTGACCACCGAAGAGATTCCCGTCGTCATTGACACGGCCTATCAGGCCTACGAATCCTGGTCCCAGACCGACCTGAGCAAGCGTGCTGAGATTCTGAACCGGTTCGCAGATCTCCTGGATGAACGTGCCGAAGAGCTGGCGCACATCATCGGGCGTGAAATGGGCAAGCCACTCCCCCAAGGCAAGGCGGAGGTCGATAAGGTTGCCCGCACGGCCCGCTGGTTTGCCGAGCACTCCGCAGAGTTCTTGGAGACCACCGAATTGCCGGATGCTCCCGTGGCGGACCGTACCTACGTCAAGCACGACCCGCTCGGTGTGCTGTTGGGCATCATGCCGTGGAACTTCCCGTATAACCAGATCGCTCGTTTCGTGTTGCCGAACCTGATGGTGGGTAACACCATCTTGATGAAGCAGGCTTCGATCTGTCCTGAGTCCTCGCAGATGTTCCAGACCCTGCTGGAAGAAGCTGGACTGCCCCAGGGTGTGTACACCAACATCTACCTGAACTCTTCCGACACCGAAGAAGTGCTGAAAGACTTCCGTGTCAAGGGCTTCTCCCTGACCGGTTCAGAAAGTGCCGGCGCGTCGGTGGCCTCCGTGGCAGCCAAATACTACAAACGCTCGGTGCTGGAGCTGGGCGGTAACGACCCGGCCGTGGTGCTAGACACCAACGATGTGGACGCCCTGGCCAAGAAGCTGGTTGGTATTCGCACCTCGAACGCCGGCCAGGTCTGCACCTCCCCGAAGCGGATGATCGTGGTCAAGGAGCTGTACGACGACTTCGTGGCCGCTGCCGAAAAGGCGCTGGCTGATGTCAAGGTCGGCCCCTACGACGATCCCGAGACCGACATGGGCCCGCTCTCCTCGGTACAGGCCCGTGACGAGGTCCTCGAACAGATTCACAACGGTGTCGCCGACGGCGCAACCCTACGCTTTGGTGGCGAAAAGCTGGATCGCCCCGGCGCCTGGATGTCCCCGGCGTTGCTGACCGATATTGATCCGCACTCCACGCTGGGTCAAACCGAAGTTTTCGGACCGGCCGTGATGATCTTTAAGGCCGAGGACGAAGAAGATGCCCTGCGCATCGCTAATTCCACCGAGTACGGCCTGATGTCTTCGGTCTGGACTCAGGACCCCGAGAAGGGTCGCGAGTTCGCCGAGCGGATCAACGCCGGTATGTGCCTGGTGAACGCTCACCAAGAGTCCAGCCCCGAGTACCCCTTCGGCGGTATTAACCGCTCCGGTTACGGTCGTGAAAACGAACGGTGGGCACTGCAGGGCTTCACCAATGAACGTCTGGTGCGTATCCACAACGAACACTAAGAACCGCGCTCATCTGGTGTCCTAGACAGATCCCGTTGAGGCCCGTGATCTGCCCCATCGTGAGGGCGTTCACGGGCCTCAACTGTGTCTCCAGTCCCTCCCCGCGCCACCCGCCTGATGTCAGGGTGCAGAAATATGACAGTCGACATGACCCTGCGGGTGCACACACGACGAAACCAGAGTAAGATGACCCTCATGTTCCGGGGGTCGGTGAGAATCCGAACCGGCGGTGACAGTCCGCGAACCTCGCACCCGCGAGGCCGACTCGGCGAAATTCCGAGACCGACGGTGATGCGCCTCAGGCGCGAGTCCGGATAAAAGGAACACGATGATTGCAGCAATGGCACCCGTTATGTTGGGGTTGCCTTCCCTCGGTGCATACCGGCTCACCGAGCCGGGAATCATGATCAGAGAAGATGATGAACACCGAGAACCCTTTTTCCACGGTAGCGCGCGCCCACAGGCGGATAGCGCTGGATCGTGCCTTCCAGATCGCCCGCTTCGGCCCGGCCGACACCGCCAACCCACAGGTGGGGTGTGTGCTGATCGATCCCGCCGGCCGAATCCGGGCCGAGGGGTGGCATCGTGGTGCTGGAACCGACCACGCTGAAGTGGACGCACTCAGGCAACTACCTGCTTCCTGGGCCGACCGTGGCCACGAGCTCACCGCCGTCATCACGCTAGAACCCTGCCACCACACCGGTCGTACCGGTCCGTGTGCCCAGGCACTGCTCGAGGCCGGGATTGCCACAGTGGTCTACGCGATGGACGATCCCACCCCCACCGCACGCGGGGGCGCAGACTTCTTGGCCAGCCACGGTGTGCAAGTTATCGGACCGGTCGATCCCGTCGCCGGATACCGACTTTTGGGCACCTGGCTGGCCCGCACGCTCCCCCGCCCGCAGATCACGGTGAAGTGGGCGCAATCTGTAGACGGCCGAATAGCCGCACCCGATGGCACCAGTCAGTGGATCACCGGTCCGACAGCACGCGCTGATGCGCACCGTCGTCGCGCCGCGGCCGACGCCATCCTGGTCGGCACCGGAACCGTGCTGGCCGATGATCCCGCTCTCACCGCTCGTACCGCGCAGGGAGAGCTCTTGGTGCCCGCCGACGAGCAACCGGTGCCGATCGTGCTCGGCTCACGGGATATTCCCGATACGGCAGCCGTGCACCGTAGCCCTGCTCTGGCAGCTCGCGGACTGCATTCCGCCGTGCGCCTCACACCGCAACACCCGGGTGAACTGCTGCTCGAATTCGCTTCCCTGCGGGATCAGGGCATCACCAGCGTGCTGGTTGATGGGGGACCACGCGTGATCTCCTCCCTGATCCGGGAACACCTCGTGGATGAATTCCTGATTTACACCGCACCGGTGCTACTGGGAGGACCGCGCACTGCCCTGGACGATATCGGCGTCACCAGCCTGGAGCAGGCACCCCCGCTGATCATCCACGAGCGCCACCAGCTGGGTGCGGATCACGTGACGATCGCAACTCCCGCCCCATACGTCATACCATCAACCACAGAAGAACACCACCCAATCGCTTACTCACCTGACAGGAGGCCCTGATGTTTACCGGACTGGTGGAAGACCTCGGAGAGGTCCTCGATCTCACCCCCGATGGAGATGGCCAACGCTTGCGCGTCCGCTCCACGCTGGTGGCAGCCGATGCCAGCCACGGGGACTCGATTGCCGTCAATGGCGTGTGCTTGACCGTCGTTGACCACACCGACACCGAGATCAGCCTGGACGTGATGGCCCAAACTCTGGCCGTTACCGGGCTGGGCAACTTAGGCGCCGGGGCTCCGGTGAATCTGGAGCGGGCCCTGCGGGCGGATGCCCGACTCGGTGGGCATGTGGTCCAGGGCCACTGCGATGCCCGCGCAGTGGTCGCCGAAATCCACCCTGGCCAGCAATGGCGCAAGATCCGGTTCGCACTACTCGGGGATGCGGCGACCACAACGGTTGCCCCACTGATCGTGGATCGAGGATCGATCACCGTCGACGGCGTTTCCCTGACCGTTTCCGCCGTGTCAGGACCGGCTGAAACGACTCCCTGGTTTGAGGTCTCGCTGATCCCCGAAACCTTGCGAGCCACCACGCTGGGGCAACTCGGCCCCGGGGACGCGGTCAACCTCGAGACCGATGTTCTAGCCCGGCACCTAGCGCGCCTGGCCCAATTCGACCGTTCACTCATCGTCCCCTTCGACCGCACCTCAGCCAACTGAGGTATCACCCTATCGTTCTGAACGGAGGCATCTGTTGTCCTTAGCATCCATTGACGAGGCGGTCACCGCCTTAAAAGCAGGCCGGCCGGTTATTGTCGCTGATGATCAAGACCGCGAAAATGAGGGCGATGTCATCATTTCCGCCCAGCTGGCTACCCAGGAGTCGATCGCCTGGGCAGTCAAACATTCCTCGGGGTTGCTGTGCGCACCGATGACGCGCGAGATCGCCGATCGGTTAGATCTGCCGATGATGGTCGAGCACAGTCAGGATCCCCAAGCCACCGCCTATACCGTCACCGTCGATGCCACCGAAGGAATCACGACCGGGATTTCAGCCCATGACCGGATGACCACATTCCACCGGCTGGCCGACCCCTGCGGTGTGCCAGCAGACCTGACCCGTCCCGGGCATGTGCTCCCCTTACGTGCCGTGGACGGTGGGGTGCGGGTCCGCCCGGGCCACACCGAGGCCTCGGTGGAATTAATGAAGCTGGCCGGCCTGGCCCCGGTGGCGGTCATTGCCGAAATTGTCGCCGATGACGGTGAGATGATGCGCCTGCCGCAGCTACAAGAACTCGGTGCTGCCGAACAGGTTCCGGTGACCACGATCGAGAAGCTGATTGATTACCTCAATGAGCGCGATCCCCGCCATGCCACTGACGCCTCCCAGCACTTACAGTCGGGCACCTCACCAGTACAGCACCGCGCCCACCGCAGGGTCTCGCTACTGGCCGACACGCTGGTCCCCACGATCCACGGTGATGTCCGGATCAGGGCCTATCGGGACCGCCAGCAGGGCATTGACCATTTGGCGGTGACAGCCCCGGGTTCGGCCAACGCCGAAGACCGGCGCGACGTCCCGTTAGTGCGAGTCCATTCCGAGTGCATCACCGGTGAGGTCTTCGGCTCGCTGAAGTGTGAATGTGGTCCGCAACTCGATGCCTCTCTAGCGCAGATCCACGCCGAGGGCGGCGCAGTAATTTATCTGCGCGACCACGAAGGGCGCGGTATTGGACTGGCCAACAAACTGCGGGCCTATGCCCTGCAGGAACAAGGACTGGATACCGTGGAGGCCAATCTTCAGCTGGGCTTACCAGCCGATGCCCGCAATTACGAGGTGGCTGCCGAGATCCTGGCCGAGCTCGGTATGACGCGGGTGCGACTGTTGACGAATAATCCCGAGAAGGTCGCTCAGCTCACCAGCGAAGGTATTACCGTCGTCGATACCGTGCCCCTGGTGGTCAACATTCATGACACTAATGTCCAATACATGCGCGATAAGCGCGACAAGATGGGGCATACACTCCCCCAGACCTTGACCATCACGACCAACACCCAGTCTGTGACGACCGCCGGAGTTTCCTCGGCGCAATCCGTAGGTCCCGCCACAGATCAGAGTACAGAGAGGAACCTGTCCGCATGAGCTCTGCAGGAGCGCCCCAGCTTTCCGCGAATGCTGAGGGTCTTAACGTAGCCATCATCGCCGCCAGTTGGCATCACCACGTCATCTCGACCATGCAACAGGAGGCAATTACGACCATCACCAAGTCCGGGGCCGAAGCGGAAACTTTTACCGTGGCCGGCTCCTTCGAACTTCCCCTGGCTACCCAGGTTGCCTTAAGGACGGGATATGATGCCGCGGTTTGTCTTGGGGTCATCGTCCGTGGAGAAACTCCGCACTTCGACTATGTCTCCAGTGCTGTCACACAGGGGCTCACCCGGGTCCAGCTCGATACCGGCAAACCCGTCGGATTTGGAGTATTGACTGTAGACAACGAGCAACAAGCCTGGGATCGTTCGGGAGCAGCCGGGGCGCGCGAGTCCAAAGGCCGAGAAGCTACTGAAGCTGCTTTGCACCTGGCCCGGGCAGTGCAAAAGATCACGACCGGTCGTAGTTCGTCATGACGCCAAGAGGAGTCGCGGTGAGAGTACTCATCGAATCACGAGGGGGTTCACCGGAGACCCGGTAGCGCGGTGAATCTTCAGTGGCGCGGCAGTGTAGAGAAAGTCGTACTTACCGTCAGCGTGACATTTCTCTGCCAGCTCTTCGAGGTCGCAAATCTCGGTAAAGACAACCCCCAGGTTGCGCATCAGCGCATTATGTAGCACCAAAGCAACCCCGGTGGCAGGATCGAACGTGACCTCGTTACCAATCAAATCGGTCACCAAATTGGGGATCTCCATCTCATGGAACCACTCCACAAGATCCGGAGAATAAGCCAAGCCCGGTTCGCAAAAATCCTCATAGAACG
Organism: Auritidibacter sp. NML100628; assembly: GCF_003185985.1. Lineage (NCBI taxonomy): Bacteria > Bacillati > Actinomycetota > Actinomycetes > Micrococcales > Micrococcaceae > Auritidibacter > Auritidibacter sp. NML100628. The sequence continues at coordinate 12,405 of NZ_QHLP01000019.1, read as the reverse complement.
ACTCCCCCTCATCGTGGAACCGTTGGAGGTAATTGGTACGGATGACCACGATGTCGTGCTTCTCGAGCGTGATGTTCTGATGTTCTGCACAAGCTAAAAGCTCCTCGTGGTCGAAGGTTTCCCCGGCATCGAGTGATTCCACGCCTCGATACCGAGCTATGTCGAGAAGGACTCCTCGCCCCACCACACCACGTTGCGCAATGGGGGCGACGCTCGCTTTATCTAAACCACCAACCGTGGTGCGTGCATCGTAGCCATTCCACAGCGTTCCGTCGTACCAGACGTGTCCCAGAGCGTCGTACTGGGTTGATCCCTGCAAGAACGCCAACATTTTGTCATCGGCATAGTGCATACCGCCGGGGAACTCTGGGCCCGTGCCAGCATCCCAGGACGACTCATCGGTAATCATCTCTAGCTTGGCTGGTTCGCGCCCTGGGAAAACCGGGTCGCCTTTCGGATCACCAATCATGCGTTGCAGGGTGAGAACCTCGCCCTCTGACACAGCTTTGATACCCCGGAGCACCTCATCTCTGGTGAGAAAATTCAGGGCGCCCACCTCATCGTCCGCACCCCAACGTCCCCAATTCTTCGGAGCATTCGCTAGTAGTTCTCTCAGTTCTGGCACATGTGGCATCTGAATTCGTCCTATCTATCCCCGTCGCGAAAGAGGTTTTGACCTCCACCTCACCCGATTCAATATGGCGTACATCATAGTTACACGCGAACGGCGAGCGCAAGATTCGCACGGTCCAGAATGGACTTCGCGAGGCACCTTGGCGTGTTCTTGTAGCAACCCCAGGGTGAAGTGTTACTGCAGCCTTGCCTAACGCCCCCAATTCCAGCTTTCGCGGATACTAGCCGTACCCCGTGTTGACGATTCCGACAACCCGTCGGCGCTAACGGAAGCCTGGCGGAAGAACGGAGCACACCGAAGATAACGACGACCAGGACGGTAACCCTATGGGCACCGACAGGTTAGCCTTCGGACAACAAATCATGGCACGTTTCCGGCGGCAGAACCCGCCGAGCGCAGTAAGGAAGACGGTCAGCGCGACGCCACGTTCTCCGATGAGTCACCAATCCGGGCTACACCGATGGGAGAGGAGGAACAACGAACCCATTCAACCCCAGACAGAGAAAACATCCGTGTCGAAGATACCTTGTAGAACGTTCCGACCACCGATGAGTAATCCTCCACTTTCCCCACCGTCAACGATAGTGCTAACCCCGGTTTCTAGTACCCGAGAATCCGCTCATGCCACTCGTACTTCCGCGCCACGATGAGTCGATGATCCTTAACTAACCGAAATGAAATAATTAACCGATAGTTAATGATTAGTTACCACATAGCTAACAATAACCAGATGGCGCCGACCCTCCGGATCAAAAGTCAAATAATGAAACGTACAGGATACCGAACGCCTCAAGGTCGGAACGCGCGCACCCGGCGTCAGAAATGAGAATAATATTCTTCGGTTAAAAAAGATTGCACAGCCACCCTAAAAGTCAAAAAATATCATCCTGACTAGCCAGTTTGCCGGAGACTGCCTGACCAGAATCGAAGCTACATCCCTGCGATACCGCCGAAGTTTGACAAAAAGCCCTTGTACCTCCCACGAGGTGCTTATACCCTTGATTTTGAGTTCGAGCCAAAGTCTTGACTCGAGAGGGTCGCTCAGCCTCCGGGTAGTTCATTCCCTCAATTCTTTTAGGCACAACTTCATTCCACTAAGGAGAGCCCCATGTCCACCTCATCCAAAAAGAGCGTTCTGGCGACAATCGTCGGATTCGGATCCGCAACTGCGCTGTCTTGTGGCCTGATGATCAGCCCGGCTATCGCTGACCCCAATGAGCCCGGCAACGGTGAACAATTGCCCATCGACGACCCAACCGACCAGCCCACCGACGACCCAACCGACGACCCAACCGACGACCCAACCGACCAGCCCACCGACGAACCCACCGACGACCCAACCGACCAGCCCACCGACGAACCCACCGACGACCCAACCGACCAGCCCACCGACGAACCCACCGACCAGCCCACCGACGACCCAACCGACCAGCCCACCGACGAACCCACCGACGAACCCACCGACGAGCCGTCGCCTACTGATACGGAACTGCCGGATACCTGTGATGTGTGGATCGTTGATTCAGCCGGCAGTGGCCCACGCGAAGACAACACCCTGGCCCAGGGTGAAACCTTGTCCGGCGTCGATTTCGCCGGCGTAGGCCTGGAACACGGATCCCAGTACACCTGGGCAGTCTCCACTGACTCAGACGTCGACAACGCTGAGTTCTCGGATCAAGCCGACGAAGAAGGATTCTTCGCCTTCAATCTGGGCCAAGAGACCCGTAACGAAGACGAGGCACCCGGGGAAGGAACCCAGACCGCACTGGCCACTGGCGACTACACCGTAACTGTTGACGGCACGCAGGGCAACGGAGAACCAGCCAAAGACTGCACCGTCAACTTCACCGTCGTGGCAGATAAAGACGGCTCTGGCGCCGACAACGGCTCGGACTCCGACGACAAGGGCTCTGGCAACAAAGGCTCTGGCGACAAGGGCTCTGGCGACAAAGGCTCTGGCGACAAGGGCTCTGGCGACAAAGGCTCTGGCGACAAGGAAGTTGTAGCCGCAGGTTCCGGTCAGCAGAGTGGCGGAGACACCCTGGCTAACACCGGTGCCACCGCCGGCGTACTCGCCGGAGCTGGCGCTCTGGCTGTTGCCGGTGGTGCAGCTGCACTCATCGCAGCACGTCGCCGCGCTCACTCCTAAAACATAAATAAAATAGGTCGGCCTAAACCGACCCTGCAACAAAGCAACTCACAAATATTGATGGGGCAGGTCATAGCAGACCTGCCCCATCAATATCGACGCCATCTTGAATCCAAAAAACCGACAATAGACTGGCCATGCCATTCAAGTAGTCGTTTGTACATGTACAGGGTGCCAAGACTCCGGCTCTATTCTTCCAACCATGCCAGCCACGCCTCGCCGAGGTCACGCACTGTTCTAGCGTCCTTGACCGCCTGTGCTTCTTCAACCTGTCGCTGAGCCTTTCGCTGTTGCTTCAGTTTGGCCGGGGGAACGAAAACACCCATAGCTTTCTGTTCCTTAGCTATCTCAAGAGCTTTCTCTGCGTCCTGACGCCGATCAAACTGACCTATCTCATACTGCACACCTAAGTAGCTCATTCTGACCCTGTACTTACCTCGCCTGAACGTGATCCCTCGAGGTAGCTTCTCAGGTCGTGCCATGTCCCTATGTCCTGTCCCTAGTTTTAGGGTATTTTGGCGCATATCCTGGAACAACCTGAGATAAGCCAATTCCACTAATTTCCTTTGTTTGCAACGAAAAACCCCGGAAACTCAACGGTTCCCGGGGTCGTACGCGGAGGATAGGGGATTTGAACCCCTGAGGGCTGTTAACCCAACACGCGTTCCAGGCGTGCGCACTAGGCCGCTATGCGAATCCTCCTTGAGCTCTCACTCGAACACATGCCGTCTTCGTGCAAGAGCAGGTTCAAGCATAGCTGAAATCATGACACGTTTTCAAAATGCGCACCGACAGTGCCTGAATGACTCCTGCGCCCGGCTCTTGTCATGACCTGATACGATGGGTCACGGCTCCTCACGTGGTGTCATCTTTCTGAACTCCCCCAGGACAGGAATGTAGCAAGGGTAGGAAGGCTCTGGCAGGTACGTGAGGGGCCTTTTTGTTATAACTTCTAGGCTAGGCTGCAGTCTCGCCCTTGTTCCGCGCCCGCTTAGCCCACGGCTCTTGATCGGTGGGTGTACCCAGGTTGAAGACAACGGTCACGACGAGACCGAGCACCAATCCAAAGACCAGGGCCAATAAGAAGTTAAAGTCGACACTGAACATAAAGGCGAACAACACACCGGTCCAGACTCCAGCGAACAATCCGGGGGTAGACAAGTACTTCATCACATTCCTCTTGATCCGAAAGCTGTTGTGACCACTACGTACTCCTATTATCTCATGCCCCCGTTCCTGAAGTTCTCGCGCTAACTCAGAATTGCCAGCAACTGCTGACCCGGTTCCAAGGGTCCTCACATATTCGCATCTTAGACTGGAACCAGCGCCTCCAAGGTGTGAGTGATGAGTGATAGTGATCGGCCCGGATACTCCCCCAAGTATCCGGGCCGATTCTTTGACTCAACAGACTGCGTTCGACCATGAGCTATCCACGGCCAGACATCCACGACCAGACCGTTCACAATCCCGGTCTAGCCCGTAACCGGCGAGTTATCCAGCCACGCCATCGCCGTCCATCCAACATTGTCTCAGCACATGTGCCCCACGGCGTGAGGGGAACAGCTTAGCGTGGCGCAGCAGTTTCGAGGTTCTCTCCGACTCTCCACCGCGCGCCGGTAGATCGCCCACATTGCGTGCTCTTTTACAACGAAGCACTCTTCGCGGTAGCAAAAGATCGTCAGATTCCCAGATTCCTTTAACCTTGACTCAAGCCTCTTCACATTTAAGCCCCTTAGAGTTGATATCAACCTCTTCAAGGTGTGAGTGATGAGAGGTGGCCCGGATGCGATACCATCCGGGCCACTTTTTTGTTGCGCAAATTCAAACAACACGACAAGCCGCATTACCACAGCCTCGTGACATATGGTGAAAATCACTTACACTAGTCAGCGGGGCATGGGCTCTGCAAAGCGCCAAGCTCACCCCCGAAAGAGCTCAACCAAGGGAGAAAAAGCCGTGACGGTAGTCGAAGATCTCAAAGCGAACATGACGTTGCCAGTCATCGGTGCACCCCTGTTCATTATTTCGAATCCGAAACTGGTCATTGAACAGTGTCGCAATGGCGTTATCGGATCGTTTCCAGCCTTGAATGCCAGGCCACAGGAACAGTTTGAGGTCTGGCTTGACGAGATCGAAACGACACTGGCTTCCCTCAAAGAACAAGAGCCAGAACGTCGCATTGCTCCTTATGCGGTGAATTTGATCGTCCACCCCACGAACAAGCGCCTCCAGGACGATCTTGGCGTCTGTGTCAAGCACCGAGTTCCGATCGTGATCACGTCTTTGCACGCTCCCACCGAGGTCGTCAAAGTAGTCCACGACTATGGAGGATTAGTTTTCCACGATGTCACCACCGTTCGGCACGCACGTAAAGCTATCGAGGCCGGCGTCGATGGGCTGATCCTGGTCTGTGCAGGTGCGGGTGGTCACGCAGGAGCTACCAGCCCGTTTGCTTTGGTCCCTGAAATTCGTCGTTTCTACGACGGGCCGATTGCACTGTCCGGTTCTGTTGCCTCCGGACAATCTATTCTCACCGCCGAAGTGCTGGGCGCAGATTTTGCCTATGTCGGCACGAAGTTCATTGCTGCCACGGAAGCGAACGTGCCCGATGCGTATCAGCAGATGGTGCTCGATTCTGCTGCCGCAGATGTCGTCTACACCTCGGCTTTCACGGGCGTTGCCGGAAACTACCTGAAGCCCAGTATCACCGCTGCCGGCCTAGACCCCGACCACCTGGCTGAACGAGACTCCTCCACAATGGATTGGAATGACGGTGGCGCGAAAGCCTGGAAAGATATCTGGGGTTCCGGCCAAGGCGTGGGACAAATTGACGCCGTGGCGCCGGCCGCATCCATCATCGGCGCCCTCGCCGAGCAGTACCACCAGCACAAAGCACTGGTGGCACAGCAACTTAGTGAGTAACCACGTGATTACCCGAGTTTGTTGACAATCTCGCGGTTAAAGGCGTCCAGATCTGCCGGAGTGCGCGAGGAGATGAGCTTGCCATCGACGACAACCTCCTCGTCCACCCAGGTTGCCCCGGCGTTGCGCAGATCGGTTTTCAGTGAGGGGAAGCTCGTGAGCTTCCGACCCTGGAGTACCTCAGCATCGGTCAGAATCCATGCGCCGTGGCAAATTGCGGCCACGAGTTTGTTCTGGTCGAAAAACCCGCGAGTGAAAGCCACAGCGTTTTCATCCAGACGGATCGCATCAGCATTGCCGGTGCCACCCGGTAGAACGAGAGCATCGAAATCCTCTGCCTTCGCCTGGGCCACCTCAAGGTCAACCGGCTGGGCGTGGGCACCTTCTTTACCGGATACTTCCTGCTGCTTCGGAGAAACCAGCACGGGCTCAGCCCCTGCTTCGGCTACAGCTTTCCAGGGTTCCGTCAATTCTGAAGGCTCATAGTTGTCAGTGACCAAAAAAGCAACACGCTGTGCCACGAGAATCAGTGACTCCTTTCGCGACGTTGTTCACGATATCCCGATGGATTGTCGATGCATTTGTCGTGCAGGTTTGAGATCCTGTTGCTCCCTTTTAACGCAAGTACTTCTCGACGGTCTCGTCAAGGGGATACGATCGATGCGGATTCGGTCAGCTACACACTTTTGGCTGACAGCGACTAAGGTGTACTGATGTGACCACCGCCTTATACCGTCGCTACCGTCCGGACACATTTGATGATGTGATCGGTCAGGAACATGTGACCGAGCCGCTGAAGAACGCGCTGAGCAAAAATAAGGTCAACCACGCCTATCTGTTCTCCGGTCCACGCGGTTGTGGCAAGACCACCTCGGCCCGTATTTTGGCCCGTTGCTTGAACTGTGTCCAGGGGCCCACGCCGGTGCCCTGTGGCGAGTGCGATTCCTGTCGCGAGCTAGCCACCGGTGGTCCGGGCTCCCTGGACGTGATCGAGATTGACGCGGCCTCTCACGGCGGTGTAGATGATGCACGTGACCTGCGGGAACGTGCGACGTTTGCTCCCACCCGGGACCGCTACAAGATCTTTATTGTCGACGAGGCACACATGGTCTCCTCTGCTGGTTTCAACGCGCTGTTGAAGATCGTGGAGGAACCACCCGAGCACATCAAGTTTATTTTTGCCACCACCGAGCCAGATAAGGTCATCGGCACCATCCGCTCGCGGACTCATCACTACCCGTTCCGACTGGTTCCCCCCGAACCGCTGATGAACTATCTGGAGTCGCTGGCCGGACTCGAACACATTACGATTGCGCCCGGAGTCTTATCCTTGGTGGTTCGAGCCGGTGGCGGTTCAGTGCGCGACACGCTCTCGGTACTCGACCAGCTCATTGCCGGAGCCACCGAGGAAGGCGTCAGTTATGAGCTCGCTGTGAACCTGTTGGGGTTCACCCCCGAGTCCTTATTAGATGATGTCGTCGATTCCCTGGCAGCCCAAGACTCCGAAACGTCCTTTCAAGTCATCGACCGGGTGATCCAATCCGGCCAGGACCCGCGTCGCTTCGTGGAAGATCTCCTGGAACGGTTGCGCGACGTGGTAATCGTCAAAGCCATGGCCGAGAATGCTGGAAGTGTGTTGCATGGCGTCTCTGAGGACCAGATCCGTCGCCTCAATGCCCAAGCCGCCCAGATGGGAGCCGCTGAGCTTTCGCGGGCCGCGGACATCACCGCAAAGGCCCTGACTGAAATGGTCGGGGCAACCTCGCCCAAACTTCACCTGGAGCTGTTGGTCGCGCGACTGATGTTGCCCTCGATCGATGAGACCCAGCAGGGCCTGGCTGCCCGGATCGAACGCATTGAGCGTCGTTTGGACTACGGCGCAGCGCCCCCTGCTGCCCCAGCCGGGGCAGTTGAGTCGACAGCTAGCGGTGCATCCGCCACTGCGGCCACTGCTGGCAATACCACCACCTCTGGGGCCGCCCTGGCGCGGGCTACTCTGCGCGGGAATGCCGGCGACGAGCAACAACCGGAACCTGCTCCCAGCGACCAACCCCAGCAGTCGGAACCACCACAAGCGCCACCCCAGCACACTCAGCCCGACCAGTCGGCTGAGCCGCGTCAGCCCAGCCCGGACCAAGGCAGTTCCCGGGTGGAAATGGTTCGCCGTGCGTGGCCGGAGGTGATCAACTATCTCGAACAACATTCACGCCTGATGTGGATGACGTTCAAAGACAACGCGGGCATTGCCGGCTTTGATGGCACCACGTTGACGATCGGCTTCCGGAATGACGGGGCCAAGCACACCGCCCAAAAGCGTGGTGGTGAACAGATCATTGCCCAGGCCTACCAGCAGATTCTGGGCCTTGAACCTCAGGTGGACTTAGTGGTCGGATCAGATACGGCCACCCCATCGGTTGCGGCCCCCAACTCCGGCGGTAGTGGTGGCGGTGGTGTCGACCCAAAAGCTGAAAGCCGCCCGACGCCGGCGGCAGAGACCCCAGCAGTGACGTCCACCGAGGTCTCTGCGCCCCCGGCGCCACAGACTCCCACGCGATCTGCTCCAGCGCGCGAGTCGGGCCAGGAACCTCCGTCCGCAGAGACTGGTCAGAACGCGCGCCCCGGGGCGCCGGAGCAGACGCCTGTGCACACCGGATCGGCCGTCTCCGAGTACCAGCCCAGTGCCGAAGAACTTGCTGAACTCGCCGAAGATGAGCAGGCCCCTGTAGCCTGGGACGAAATACCCGATGAGGGCGAGACATCCCCCGCACCGCCACAGGCAACTCAGTCCGCCTCCGAGCCGGTTGCTGAGGACGGCTACGCCGGATTCATCCCTACCCCAGATCCAGCCACCAAGCCCAAGGTCCCTTTCTTCGCCAAACCCGAGGCTGAACTTCGCGCAGAGTTCCAGGAACGTTTCGGGGATTTGATCCCGACCTATCCCCCCAAGACCCCCGATTCCTCTACGCCGAGGCAAGATTCAGCCTCTCCTGCTCCGCCGAGCGCTCACGCGCCAGACACCAATCGCCCCGGCACCCAGAACACCACCGATACTGACCCCGGCTCCGCAGAGACCACCACTACACCCCAGGCTGCGGAATCCGCGCCCGGTGAAGACACCCAAAACTCTTCCCGGCCGTCAATGTTCCAGCAGATGATGAACCAGTACCGGAAAAACACGGCACATAACACCGTCGCGTCTTCCCCGGTCCATCCCCCCGCTCCTTCACCGCAACAGCACCCCCACCAGGACCCGAGCGATCGCCACCCCGAACCAGCCACTCACGACGAGCCGGCACCAGTAGCCTGGAACGAAGAGGTTGCCAGCGAGGATGACGTTCTCGTTGAGGACTCCGGCCTTGTCGGACGCCCGGTGCTAGAGCGCATCCTCAACGCCCGGCTCGTGGAAGAACTCAACCCCGACGGCACTCCGAAGTTCTCATCCTGATCGCTGACCACCAGCTCAACCAAAGAAGGTCCCATCGTGTATGACGGCGCCATCCAAGACTTGATGGACGAACTGGGCCGACTACCCGGTATCGGCCCGAAGTCTGCCCAACGCATTGCCTTCCACATCTTGGAGGCCGATGCCGAGGAGATGCTGAAACTCGCCGATGCCATCCGCGTGGTCAAGGAAAAGATTCAACTCTGCTCGGTCTGTTTCAATGTCACCGAACACGAGATCTGCCCGATCTGCGCCGATGAGTCTCGTGATCGCGGACTGCTATGTGTGGTGGAGGAATCCCAGGATGTGCTGGCCATCGAGCGCACTCGCACCTTCCACGGTCGCTATCACGTTTTAGGCGGAGCGATTAACCCCATCGGTGGAGTAGGACCCGAGCAACTCCACGTCCGCGAGTTGCTCTCCCGACTACAAGACGACACCATCCAAGAGGTCATCATTGCCACCAACCCCAACTTGGAAGGCGAAGCCACCGCAACGTACCTGACTCGCATGCTCGCTGCCACCGGGATCACCATCTCCCGGTTGGCGTCGGGCTTGCCGGTGGGTGGAGATCTAGAATATGCCGATGAAGTCACGCTGGGCCGAGCCTTCGAAGGCCGCCGTCGCTTGGGAGAATCCCCCTCACAAGAGTGATACAGGTCATCACCTCGCATGTCTCAGCTCACAACTCAGCCACGAACATACCCCCAATTCGCAATATTTCACCCGTATCTGCTTAATTACACCTTTTTTCAGGTGCGCTGGGGTGGCATCCTCCGTACACTTAATGTCTTGTTAGCACGCACATCAATCGCGAAAGTTCTCAATGAGTCTTATCGTTCAAAAATACGGCGGCTCTTCGGTTGCCGATGCCAAATCCATCCAACGGGTAGCACGTCGTGTTGCCGACACCCAAAAATCTGGGAACCAAGTGGTCGTGGTGGTCTCCGCCATGGGAGACACCACCGATGACCTGCTGGACCTCGCCGATAAAATTTCTCGTCAAGCCCCAGTGCGCGAAATGGATATCCTCCTCTCGGCCGGCGAGCGCATTTCCATGTCCCTGCTGGCCATGGCCGTACACGAACGCGGTATCACGGCCCGTAGCTTCACCGGTTCTCAGGCCGGTATGCTCACCGACACCCAGCACGGGGATGCCCGGATCGTGCAGGTCAACCCCTACCGCATTAAAGAAGCCGTCGATGAGGGCGATGTTGCCATTGTGGCCGGTTTCCAGGGCATGAGCCCTGAATCCAAAGACATCACCACCATGGGACGCGGTGGTTCCGATACCACGGCGGTGGCTTTGGCGGCAGCATTGCGGGCCGACGCCTGCGAGATCTACACCGATGTTGATGGCGTGTACTCCGCAGACCCCCGCGTGGTGCCCACCGCGAAGAAAATCCACGAAATCTCCTCCGAGGAAATGCTGGAAATGGCGGCCTCAGGATCGAAGATCCTGCACTTGCGCTCGGTGGAATATGCCCGCCGCTTTGGCGTGAAACTCCACGTCCGCTCCTCATTTTCCCACCATCAAGGAACGTGGGTCATCCCCGATCCAGCCGATTCGATCCACCTGAAGGAAGGCGAACCCTTGGAACAACCCATCATTGCCGGTATTGCTCACGATCGATCCGAAGGTAAAGTCACCGTCATCGGTGTACCCGACGTGCCGGGTAAGGCCGCCGAGGTCTTCCACGTCGTGGCCAAGACCAACACCAATATCGATATGATCGTCCAGAACGTCTCGCGCGCCGGCTCCGGTCGCACCGATATTTCCTTCACCATCCCCAAGGATCAGGGCGACGAGGCATTGCGGGCCCTGCGCGAGGCGCAGGAGGACATCGGTTTCGAGGACACACTGTTCAATAAGAACATCGGTAAGGTCTCGCTGGTCGGTGGCGGTATGCGCTCCAACCCCGGGATCTCCGCCCGGTTCTTCGACGCACTGCACAACGCCGGCGCCAACATCGACTTGATTTCGACCTCCGAGATCCGCATCTCGGTGATCACCGCTGCCGAGAAGCTCGATGACGCGATCAAGGCGATCCACACCGAGTTCGACCTCGACGCCGAAGAAGAAGCCACCGTCTACGCTGGCACCGGCCGCTAACACCGGTCCCGCCAGTGGCGCCAAGAGGTTAAGACCTCAACACAGCAAGACGTCACGGCAACTGACCACACGTGATGGCCGGTCCACCACCCCGGGTACTCGCCCGGTGGCGGACCGGCCTGTTTCACTCCTGCGGGGGATGACCCACCTCGCAGTGATCTTCTAGACTGTCACCCATGCACACAGCCACCAGCCCCGGAACCCTGACGGTGATGGATGCCGAGGACTATCGGGCCCGATCCGCCGCACACAGCCAACGCATCACCGAGCTGACCCGGGAACTTTTCGAGCTCCGCGCGGCCGGGATCAAACACCCGATCTTCGACTTCATGTTCTCCTACTATTCCTTCACCGCCGGAGCGCTGAAGCGCTGGCATCCGGGCCCCCACGCTGTGTTGCTCCCCGATCACACCGGTCAGGCCCCCGACCATGCTGACTACCCGCACTACCGGTATGACTCAGACTGGGGTGGGTACCGCGTGGATACCGACTCTTTTCGTGCCAAGCGCCAGACCGCCATCAATGTCACGGTCAATCTGCTCGCCGCCACACTACCCCGCCGGGCCCAGCTGAGCTGTTTTGGTCTGCACGAGTGGGCGATGGCCTACCGATCGGACCGCCACGGGATTCGGCACGCCCAGCTACCGTTGCGACTCGGAGCATCCGGCACCGACGAGGTGGTGGAATCCCACAAGATCACGTGCACCCACTTTGATGCCTACCGGTTCTACGCGCCCGAGGCCAAACCGGCTCATCGTAATTGAGAGTGTAGAACCGGTCTGAAGCCGCCGGACTCGAGCAGACATCTCGCGATGTAGTGCGTGAGGTTGCGGAAGCCGAGTGCTGAGCCCCGTAGGTGTTCGAGCCTGCCATTGATCGCTTCGGTAGGCCCGTTCGACGTTCCCGGTCGGGTGAAGAACGCCAGGATATCAGCAGCTCGACGCTTCAGAGTCCGTCCTAACCGCTTGAGTTCGGCCAGTCCTGTCGGCAGATTCGTCGTCAGATCGTCGATGACTGTTTGTAAGAGCTTCTTGCCCTCGTTGCCGTCGTTGGTTCGGTAAGCGCGCACAATGTCTTGATAGACGGCCCAGGTGACTTCGACGGCGGTGAAGTTGGCGTCGGCGAAGAGGTCTACGATCCGCTCC
>NZ_QHLP01000018.1:0-56567 GCF_003185985.1 Auritidibacter sp. NML100628 | reverse complement strand
CAACAAAAATGAAGTCACGCCCCAGAAAGAACGATCAAAAGGCAGGCCGGAAAAACCCACCACTGGCCAAACCACAACCCCAAAACCAACGAGGCAAAAAAGAGGCCATGGCAACCAAACAAAAAAAATTTGGCATCAACAAACTTGGCACACTATCGAGTTATCAAACAACCGTTCACTTTCGAACTTTAGCGAATTTTTATCGTTTCCGTCCGAAGCAACTTTACTAATATATGCTCGCCACTCTCAGCTTGTCAACTTGATACGTCGTGATCTACATCACAAGCGCTCTGGTGCGAGCTAATATTAGGTTTTTTGTGGATGATGATCCGGTTCGTATCCCGTTCTCATCTGTGCCGACCGATCTTCGTTTCCGAACATCTCCCGGGCACGAGTGACAACATTACACGCTTTTTGCGTGAGTGCAAAATCGGGGTGAACTCCTTGTACTTCCCCGCGATGTCAAGGGTTTTAGCGCGGTGAGAGGTACAGGGTCGTCAATGTGGGAATAGTGATCTGCGCTTCATTCTTAGAGGGGTTTTCTGCGTTTGGGCGCGTGGTGACCTGTCCCAGGTTCCCTCCTCCGTATCCACCGTATTCAACGGCGTTGGAGTTGAAGATTTCGTGCCAGACTCCGGGTACCGGCAACTCGACGGTGTGGTCTCGGTGCTCAATGCCGGAGAAGTTGGTCAAGCACAATACCGGGTGCTGGTTACGGTCCCAGCGCAGGAACGCCACCAGGTTTTTCTCTGCGGCGTGCGCGTCGATCCACCAGAACCCTTCCGGATCATCGTCGAGTTCCCACAGTGCCGGGGTCTTACGGTAGAGCTGATTGAGGTCGGCGATTTCGTTCATCACACCACGGTGGCTGAGATTTTCGATCAGCCTCCAGTTCAACCCGGCATGTTCGGACCATTCACGGTCGGTGGCAAATTCTCCACCCATGAACAATAGCTTCTTGCCGGGATGGGCCCACATGAAACCGTAGTAGGCGCGCAGTGTGGCCAGTTGTTGTTCTCGGGTTCCAGGGAACTTGTTGACCAGGGCGCCTTTGCCATGCACGACTTCGTCATGGGAAAGTGGCAAGATGTATTTCTCCGAGTAGGCATAAACCATCGAGAAGGTGATCTCGTTGTGGTGCCAGCTACGGTTAACCGGGTCTTCGGCAAGGTAGTTGAGGGTATCGTGCATCCACCCCATATTCCATTTCTTACCGAAACCGAGTCCGTCCCAGGAGGTCGGGGCTGTCACTCCGGTGAAGGCGGTCGACTCTTCGGCGACCATGACAATGCCGGGATTGCGCTGGTAAGCCAACTCGTTGGCCCGCTGTAGTAACGAAATCGCTTCGAGGTTGTAGTTACCACCGTAAACATTGGGGACCCATTCACCATCATTGCGCGAATAGTCGCGGTAGAGCATGGAGGCAACGGCGTCGACGCGCAGACCGTCGACGTGGAATTCTTCGAGCCAGTACAAGGCGTTAGAAATCAGGAAGTTGCGGACTTCTTGACGTCCGAAATCAAAAACCTTGGTCCCCCAATCGGGGTGCTCACCTAACCGCGGGTCCTCGTATTCGTACAGTGGTGCCCCGTCGAATTGGGCCAGTGCCCACTGATCTTTGGGGAAATGGGCTGGTACCCAGTCGACCAGGACTCCGATTCCGGCTCCGTGGAGTCGATCGACCAGGTATTTGAAGTCATCGGGAGTGCCGTAGCGTGACGTGGGGGCATAGTATCCGGAGACCTGATATCCCCAGGACCCACCGAAGGGGTGCTCGGCCAGGGGCATGAATTCCACATGGGTGAAGCCGTGGATGGTCACGTAGTCAACGAGTTGATCCGCCAGGGTGCGGTAGCTGACTTTGGTCTGCTCGTGCATGACTTCTGGGGACCAGGACCCGGCGTGAACCTCGTAGATCGAGATGGGACCGTTGTGGACATTATGGGTTGCCCGGTGAGTTATCCAGTCCTGGTCGGTAAAGGTGTAGGCCTTCGGGTGATTCGGATCGAACACCCGCGATGCGGTGGCCGGGGGGACTTCCGTCCAGCGGGCCATCGGGTCGGCTTTGTCGACCCACTGACCATGAGCGCCCAGGATCTGGAACTTGTAGTGGGCGCCGTGACCGACTTCGGGCATCAGTAATTCCCAGATCCCGGATTCTCCGAGGCTGCGCATGGCGTGGAGTCGGCCGTCCCAGTGGTTGAAGTCGCCGATCAACCGCACCGCGCGGGCGTTGGGGGCCCACACGGTGAAGGAGGTGCCACCGGTTTCGGGGTGAATCCTGGCTCCGAGAATCCGCCAGAGATCTTCCACCCCGTGCTCGGAGTGGAAAGCTGCGAGATCCTCGTTCGACACGGTCGGCCAGTGGCGGTAGGGATCGTCGATCTCGAACTGGTCATGTTCGTCATCGGTGTAGCTAATCACCAGACGATAGCCGGGAATATCTTTGGGGTCCTCATGAGCGATGGCTCCGACCCAAATCCCGTCGAACTCATGCACCAGATCAATGCGGTCCCCCTCCTCGGTGACCGCGGTGACCGAGCGAGCAAAGGGGCGCAACACGCGGATGGTGAGTACCCCGGGTACCGCGTGGGCGCCCAGCACTTGGTGTGGCTGGTGGTAGCGGGCTTCCGAGACCAGTTGCAGGATCTCAGCCGGCACCTCGAGTGGGGCCGGGCCGGTACGACGTTCGGAGGGGTTGAGTGGTTGGTGGGTCACGACTGTTCTTCCTCAGGGGGCAACACGGTGAGAATGTGCGCCACGTGAATTCCGGGGTCCAGCCGGATGTAGTTCTGATCGGACCAGGTCCAGACCGCGTCGGTGATCAGGTCCTTGACCTGAAACTCCCCGGTTGCGGGCAACTGCAGGGCCGCACGGTCCAGGGTGATGGTGGCTTCTTGAACATGTTCCGGGTCGGTGGTCAGCACGACAATCACCCGGTCGATGCTGTCGCTGTGTTCCGGCCCGAGACTGTCGGTGACCAGGTCTCGATCGCGGTGGATGCCTGCCGGGGTAGCGTTGCGCACCTTGGAGTAGACCAAAATGTTCGGGGTATCAGCGGAGTGCAACTGCAGGTTCTGCAGCTGCCCTAGTGCTGGGTGGGTGGCGCGAATGGCGTTAAGGTGTCGCAGATAGGGTGCCAGCGAGTTTCCGGCGGCTTCGGCACCGCGAAAATCCCGGGGACGGTACTGATATTTTTCGTTGTCGATGTATTCTTCCGCGCCCGGACGCGGGACGTGTTCGAAGAGTTCAAACCCGGAGTACACGCCCCACAACGGACTGGCAGTAGCGGCCAGGGTGGCCCGGATAGCAAAGGCCGAGCGTAGCCCGGACTGCAAGAACTCGGTCAGGATATCCGGGGTGTTGACGAAGAAGTTGGGGCGGTAGAACGCCGGGGTGTCGTGGGAGATTTCGTGCAGGTACCCGGCAATCTCGTCGCGGGAATTACGCCAGGTGAAGTACCCATAGGACTGCTGGAATCCGATCTTTCCTAGCGCGTGCATCATGGCCGGACGGGTGAAGGCTTCGGCCAGGAAAACCGTCTCGGGGTGGTCCTCCCGGACCGTGGCGATCAGCCACTCCCAGAACCACAACGGCTTGGTGTGGGGGTTATCGACGCGGAAAATCTTCACCCCGAGCTTGATCCAGTGCAACACCACCCGGTGGATCTCTTCAGCAAGGCCCTGCGGGTCGTGATCGAAGTTCAGCGGGTAGATGTCCTGATATTTTTTCGGCGGATTCTCCGCGTAGGCGATCGTGCCATCCAGCCGGGTGGTAAACCATTCGGGGTGTTCTTCCACCCACGGGTGGTCAGGAGAACATTGCAGGGCCAGATCCAACGCGATTTCCAGCTGGTGTTTACGGGCGGTTTTGACGAACCGTTTGAAGTCTTTCTTCTTCCCCAAATCAGGGTGGATTGCATCGTGGCCGCCCTGCGGGCTTCCGATGGCCCACGGGGAACCGGGGTCATGTTCACCGGCGGTGAGGGTATTATTGGGACCTTTGCGATGGGTGGTGCCAATCGGGTGAATCGGTGGCAAATACACCACTGTGAACCCCATCTCGGCTACCTCGGCCAACCGCTTTTCGGCGGTGGCGAAACTTCCGGATACCCAATGTCCAGTGTCTTCGTCGATATAGGCCCCCTCCGAGCGGGGGAAGAATTCGTACCAGCTCCCCTGACCGGCGGCCAGGCGTTGCACCTCTAGCGGATACCCGCCGGTGGTTCCCACGAACGAACGCAGCGGCTGATCTTCCAACACCTGCTGAAGTTCGGCCGTGTTGATCTGTTCCAGTCGTTGTTGTGGGCTCAGCGAAGAATCCCGCAACACGGTGACAGCGTCGGCGAACAGCTCGCAAGCCTGCGGAGTAAACTTCTGGCGTTCGGGGCGGGACCGTTGGACGCGTTCAAACAGGTGCACGCCCTCGTCCAACATCAGTTGCACGTCAACCCCGGCATCAACCTTGATCACCGCGGCCCGGTACCAGGTCAAAAAGTCATCGGCGTAGGACTCGATCGCGAAGGTGTGCCGTCCGAGTGCGGAGGGCCGGATCCTGGCGTGCCACCGGTCAGTTCCCGGGGCGCCGGGATGCATTCTGACCCGCTGGACTTCGTTCCCCTCCGGATCCAGCAACACCACGGTGACGCCCAAGGAGTCGTGGCCTTCCCGGAAAACGGTGGCGCTGACTGGGATATCTTCTCCCAGCACGGCAGTTGCCGGGTAACGCCCCTGATCGACCACCGGGCTGACATCGATGACGGGGATCCGGGTTACGCTCGGGATCACGCTCTCGGCGGTGGGATTGACCTGGTGGGGAATCATCACGGTCTCTACGCTACCGTGGGTCTGCACCACGGGGCCAGAGTTGCCGGATGAATCGTTGCCAATCAGGCCTGGATGCCTAATCCAGCAGGGTTTTATCGTCCAGGACGGCACCTTTGATGCTGGCGAATTTCTCCAGTAAGTCAGCAACGCTCAACTGGGATTTCTCCTCACCAGAAACATCAAAGATGATCTCTCCGTCATGCATCATGATGAGCCGGTTGCCGACCTGTAGCGCCTGGGACATATTGTGGGTGACCATCAACGTGGTGAGTTGCTGTTCTTCGACGACCTTGGCGGTCAGCTCGGTGATCAGCTGGGCCCGTTGCGGGTCCAAGGCTGCGGTGTGCTCATCGAGGAGCATCACCTGCGGATGTGAGAAGGTCGCCATCAACAGGCTCAAGGCCTGACGTTGGCCTCCTGACAACAACCCGACCTTAGTTTTCAACCGGTGTTCTAGTCCCAGTTCCAGCACCGTCAGCTCACGGGCGAATAACTCGCGCTGCTCGCGACGGACCGCCATTGCCAACCCGCGGGTGCGCCCGCGCTTGGCTGCTACGGCCATATTTTGTTCAATGGTCAGATCCGGCGCGGTTCCGGCCAGCGGGTCCTGGAACACCCGCCCGACCAGGGCAGCACGCCGGTGATCTTTAGTACGGGTCAAGTCCTGACCGTCGATCAACACCGAACCGGTGTCGGGCATCAGCTTGCCGGCGATCACGTTTAACAGGGTGGATTTACCGGCACCGTTCGACCCGATCACGGTGGCAAAATCGCCGTCGTTCAGGGTCAGGTTAATGCTCTTCAGCGCCCGGCGCTCGTTAAGCGTGCCGGGGAAGAAGGTTTTGGAGATATTGGTGAGCTCAAGCACGATGACCCTCCTGGGATGTGGCCCGCGGTGCGGTCCCCGCAGTATGTTCGCTGGGCAGGTATTCAGGCATGGGTTGGACCGGACCCAAGGGATCTGCGTTAATCTCGCGCTTGCGTCGTAGTCTCCGCACGATCTTGAGCTTGGGCAACAGCAGCGCTGCGATGACGATCAGTGCCGAAATCAGGCGCATGTCGTTGGGGTTCAGCCCCAGCTCGAGAGCCCCTTGGATCGCCAGGCGATAAAGGATCGACCCGACGACCACCGCGGTGGTGGCGATGAACACGTTGCGTTGACCAAACAGCGCCTGTCCGAGGATCACCGAGGCCAGCCCCACCAGGATCAGCCCGATACCCATCGAGATATCAGCCGATCCCTGTGACTGGGCGACCACGGCGCCACACAGGCCCACCAGGCCGTTGGAGACAGCCAGACCGATGATCTTCATGGTGTCGGTAGAGACCCCGAAACTACGCACCATCGATTCATTATTACCAGTGGCTTGCAACGCCAGACCGAGGTCCGTGGACAAGAACCAGTCCAGAATCAGCTTGATCGCCAACACCACGACCAGCAGGATCAATATCGACACCCAAGTACGGGCGTAGGGGCCCATCCAGGTGAAGATCGTCTCGGTACCCAACAGTGGCACGTTGGCCTGGTTACCCATGATGCGCAGGTTGATTGAATACAACCCGAGCATGGTTAAAATTCCCGCCAAGAGCGGGTTGATGCCACCTTTGGTGTGCAACAGACCGGTGATGATCCCGGCCAGCGCCCCCACCACGAAGGCCGCCAACATGGCCAGCAACGGGTTGCTGCCCCCATGGACCATCATCATCGCTGCCGTGGCGGCACCGGTGGTAAAGGATTGGTCCACCGTCAGATCTGGGAAATCCAGGATCCTAAAGGTCAGATACACACCCAACGCGAGCAACGCGTAGATCAGCCCGAGTTCAATACCCACCAGCATCTCGGTATCGGTTCCTTTTCGACTTGTCTTTGTCTTGTCCGTTATGTTGTTCTGTGTTTCGTTGATTCTCGAGCGGGCCTGTTGTCTGGCCGCGTTACCTTATTCGGTGTCGTCGCCGACGGTGACGGCCTCGTCGAGGGTCTCTTGCGGGAATTCCAGGCCCATCCGCTCGGCCGCGCCGGGGTTGACAGTCATTTCCATGGTGTCCGGCTCGGCACGGATGACGGCCATCTCTGCCGGGTCGGCACCGTTTTCCAGAATCTCGACGGCCATCTCACCGAGCTGTTGCCCCTGCGCATGGTAGTCGATACCAAAGGTGCCCACCGCACCGCGCTCGACCGAATCAGGTTCGCCGGCAAAGACTGGGATCTGGTGGTCTTCTCCGTAACCGATCACGGTTTCTAGGGTGGAGACAATCACGTTATCGGTCGGGACCCAGATGGCGTCCACATCCGAGAAGGTGTTCACCGCTTGCTGGACCTCGGAGGAGTTCGTCACGGTGGACTCTTCGATCTCGAAGTCGAGTTCTTCGGCGGCCTGACGAGCCAAGCGCACCTGGACCTCGGAGTTACTCTCCGCTGAGGAGTAGGGGATACCGATGGTGGTGGCATCGGGCATTACGTCACGGATCATCTGGAACTGGTCTTCGACCGGGTTCAGATCGGAGACTCCGGTGACGTTTCCACCGGGGGCTTCCCAGTCTTCCACCAGGTTGGCATCCACCGGGTCGGTGACAGCACCGAAGAGGATCGGACGATCGGTGATCGCCGACGCTACACCAATAGCCGAGGGGGTTGCCACGGCCACGATCAGATCCAGGTCGCTATTATTGGCGAAGTTCCCGGAGATGGAGTTCACCGTGGACTGGTCTCCGGCGGCATTTTGCTCATCGTAGTCAACCTCGAGTCCGGCTTCCTCCAGGGCCTCTTTGAAGCCTTCCCTGGTAGCATCCAGAGAAGGGTGAGCCACGTACTGGGAGATCCCGACCTGGTAGGACCCGCCGTCGCCTCCCCCGGAACCGTTATCGCCGCATCCAGATAGTGCCAGGCTGGCCATCACCGCGGTCGCGGATACTGCCAGTAGGTCTCGAGTGTGTTTCATGAGCTCTCCAGTGATCGGTGAGTTGAGTGATACAGTCACCGCTGCACGTGCAGTGACCCAGATTACTTTACACCTCAGAAGCTAGGACTCGTGCCGTTGGACGGAATACATCGACACAGAAAACGGGGCGATGGTGTCGGTCTCACCGGGATAGATTAGTCCACCTTGCCGCGGACGGTCCGGCACGTTGGTGGTCAGCTCACGGACAAAAGGCAGACCCGAGGCGACCGGGATAACGTGTTCCTCGTCTCCGTCGGCAACCTCTGTAGCCAACTCGGCCAGATCGGGGATTCGGAACTGTTCGGATTCCAGCCCCCCATTGAAGACCACGAGACCGTCGACACTACCTTCGGGGGCGGAGAGCAACATTTGCAAGAAACGCTCTTGCGGGGATTCCCACTCGACCGCGCTCATTGGCCGGCCTTCGCCGTTGAACCACAGCATGTTCGACTGCGAGGGGTAAGTGTAGGGCTGGCCGGCCATGAAGTTGCGCCGAATGGTCAGCAACAGGCGCACCGTATCGTGAAGATCTTTACCTTCGGGTGTGTCCAACAGCGACCAGTCGGTCCAGGAGATCTCATTATCTTGACAGTAGGCGTTGTTATTTCCGCCTTGGCTACGTCCGATTTCGTCCCCAGCAGTAATCATCGGGACCCCCAGCGACAAGGCCAGGGTCGCCAACACGTTGCGCTGGGTTTGCATCCGGGCTTGGGAAACCGACGGCAAATCGCTGGGACCTTCCACCCCGTGGTTATAGGACCGGTTGTTATCGGTTCCATCTCGGTTATCTTCGCCGTTGGCCTCATTGTGTTTGTGGTCGTAGCTGACCACATCGGCCAGCGTGAATCCATCGTGGGCGGTGACGAAATTGACCGAGGCCAGCGGCGAGCGCCCGGATTCGGCAAAGATGTTCTGCGAGCCGGCCAGTACATCGGCGAACCGTCCCAGGGTACTGGGTTGTTCCCCGCGCACCAGTGCGCGCCGGCCGAGCACCCAGAATTCACGGACGATATCGCGATAGTGGTCATTCCAGTCGCAAAATCCGGGCGGGAATTGCCCGGTCCGCCATCCTCCCATGCCGACATCCCACGGCTCGGTGATCATCTTGACTTTGGACAGCACCGGATCCTGGGTGATGGCCACCAACAGCGGGTGGGTTGGCGAGAAGGTGTTTTCCTCGTCACGAGCCAGGGTGGTCGCCAGATCAAAACGGAAGCCGTCGACCCCGAAATCACTAGCCCAGGTGCGTAGCGAGTCCAGCGTCATCCGCACCACGGCGGGATTGGAAAAGTCCAGCGCATTACCACAACCGGTGGTGTCGTCGTAGTGCTCACCGGTGGGGTCCCACCGGTAGTACGCACGATCGCCCAACCCGCGCCAGCACAGCACCGGGCCACCTTGGCCTTCTTCAGCGGTGTGGTTATAGACCACGTCCAGGATGACCTCCAGCCCGGCCTGGTGCAACAGCTTGACCATGCCCTTGAACTCGGTGGCCACCGCCGCTGGGCCTTGAGCCTGGGATTCTGCTGTGGCGTAGCGGGGGTGCGGGGAGAAGTAGTTGATGGTGTTGTAGCCCCAGTAGTTATCCAGCCCCTTATCGACCAGGTGATTCTCGGAGACACAGTGGTGGACGGGCAACAGCTCGATCGTGGTGATGCCCAGATCTTTTAGGTAGTCAATCATCACCGGGTGAGCCATGCCGGCATAGGTGCCACGCAGGTGCTCGGGGATGTGCGGGTGTAGCTTGGTCTGACCCGCCACATGGGCCTCATAGATGACGGTGTCACGCATTGGTACCTGGGGGCGGGTCACTCCGTCCCAGTCAAAGGAACTGTGCATGGCCACCGACCACCAATAGCCTTCCCGCTCGGTCACCGCAGCAGCGTAGGGGTCAAGCAGGATGGCCTCGAGGATGTCTTCATCGGCGGTGGCGCGATCGATGATGGCATACATCGCCCCGTCATGCAGATCCGGGATCACCCCGTGGTGCACGCCACCGCTCAATCCCGGCAACTGGACGCGAGTGAGATCCTCCAGGCCGGGAGTGTGGTCCAGCGGTAGCCCGGCGGAGGTGAAGACCACATCAGCGGCCTGCAACCCGGGCGCGTAGACGGCAAAGTTCTGCAACCAGCGGTCGGGAACTTGTTCTAAGGACTCGGACAGCCCCCACGGGTTGGGCCGTGAGGGATAGGTGGATGTCATCGTTTCAGTCATGCACGACCGTTTCGTTGGCGGGAAATTTCATACAGGCTCACGCCCACAGCCACCGAGGCATTAAGTGACTCGGTGGACTCAACAATCGGAATCGAGACAATTTGATCACAAGTATCTGCAACCAGTCGAGACAGTCCTTTTCCTTCGGAACCGACGACCACGCACAGAGGTTCCGTGGCGAGAGGAAGCCCCGGCAGGGTTTGGTTACCGTGGCCATCCAGCCCGATCACAAACATGCCGGCCTTCTGATATTCAACGAGCATGGTCGGCAAATTCACGACCTGGGAGACCGGGAGCCGAGCAGCGGCACCGGCAGACGTCTTCCAGGCGGTGGCGGTCATGCCCACCGAGCGACGGGCGGGCACCACCACGGTGTCGACCCCAAATGCAGCAGCAGAGCGGACCATCGCACCCAGGTTGCGGGGGTCGGTGATGGAGTCCAGAGCCACGATCAATGGCGGCTCGTGCCGGTAGCCACGGTTCCAATCCGCCATCAGCTGCAGGCCCAATTCCGTGGCGTCCTGGTACTTATAGGGCGGAATGTGCAGAGCAATCCCTTGGTGTTTGGCGTCCCGGGTCATCCGGTCCAGCTCGGGCATGGTGGCTTCTAGCACCGGAAGACCTCGATCGGCGGCGAGTTTCAAGGCCTCACGGATCCGTTCGTCCATGGTCACGCCGGTGGCCACATACAATCCAGTGGCTGGAATCTCGGTGCGCAGGGCTTCCACGACCGGGTTGCGTCCGGCCACCGCATCGTGTTTGGTTTTCGGCGCCTTCGTGGGTCGTTTTTTCTTGGGTTTATAGTTTTTGTGCCAGGTGCGATCCTCGGCTTTGGGAGTGGGACCTTTCCCTTCTAGACGGCGCCGTCCTTGACCACCACTACCCTTCGTGGGGCCTTTTTTCTTGCGGGGGTTGCTCATGGTCTCGATGTCCTTTCTGCCAGGTGCCACTCGGCGCCCGAAGGCGTGTCCTCGATGGTAATCCCGGCAGCGGCTAGCGTGTCGCGAATGGTATCGGCGGTAGCCCAATCTTTATCCGCGCGCGCCTGGGCCCGAGCGTCAAGCTGCGCCTGAATTACCGCATCCAGCACCTGGTTGTTTCCGGCCACGTCATCGTTTTCTGGGACATCATCCAGCCCGAGGACGCTAACCATCGTATTGACCTGATCCAGCGCTTGGGCCGCAGCGACAGAATCTCCGGTATCCAGAGCAATATTACCGGCACGCACGGTGGCGTGCAGAGCAGCCAACGCCTGCGGGACATTCAAGTCATCTTCCATAGCCGCCCGGAATTCCGGGGCCACCTGGCGCTCGCCGGTGGCCTCCACGGTACGGGTTGCCCGTGCTTGGAAGGACTCAATGCGTTCCACGGCTGCCTGGGCCTCTTGTAATGAGGAGTCTTGATAATCCAGTTGCGACCGATAGTGGGCCTGACCCAAGAAGTAGCGCACCGCGGTTGGGCGGGCCGAGGCCAACATTTGTTCGGGGGTGACAATATTGCCGATCGATTTCGACATTTTCTCCCCGTTGATCGTCACCAGCCCGTTGTGCAACCAGTATCGAGCGAACCCATCTCCGGCAGCCGTTGATTGGGCCAGTTCGTTTTCATGGTGGGGGAACCGCAGATCGAGGCCACCACCGTGAATATCGAACTGGGCGCCCAGATACTTGGTCGACATCGCCGAGCATTCCAGATGCCACCCTGGCCGGCCCCGACCCCAGGGTGAGTTCCAACCGGCGGTCTCGGGGTCTTTCGGGTCGGCGGCTTTCCATAGCGCAAAATCGCGGGGGTCCTTTTTCCCGCGCGGATCGGCATCGGCTGCATCCTGCATTTGATCGATGGACTGGCGAGTCAACGATCCGTACTCGGCCCATGAGGCCACCTCGAAGTACACGTCAGCTGAGCCGTCCAGGGCCGGATAAGCGTGTCCAGCCTCAATCAGCCGCTCAATGAGCACGATCATTTCCGGAATATGACCGGTCGCGCGTGGTTCATAGCTGACCGGACGCACCCCAACGCTCGTGTAGGCCTCGTGGAAGGCCCGTTCGAAACGGTAGGCCAGCACATACCATGGATCTTCGGACGGATACAGCGAATCGGGCTGAAAGTCTTCCCCATAGGAAGCCGCTGAGCGGTCGAGAATCTTGTCATCGATGTCGGTCACGTTACGCACCGAGATGACGTCGAAACCGCTGTACTCCATCCAGCGAATCAGGATGTCGAAAACAATAGCGGAGCGGATATGACCGACGTGTGGTTTGCCCTGCACGGTGGCACCACAGTAGTACAGCGAGACTTTACCGGGAACCAGAGGTTCAAAGTCGCGGATCTGTGCGGTCTTGGAGTCATAAAATCGTTGTGCCACGCGTACAGAGTCTACCGGGTCGACTTGCTGAACCCTAAGCTGGCATCGGCTGAATGTCGTCGGGTGCTCGGCTAGGCCCCGATGAGGGGATGCCATACAGAAGCATTCGCTAGCTTTTTACGGTAACCTCGGGGTTGAGTTATTTTGACTTTTTCATCGCACCTTTATTGAGGAGAAACCACCGTGAAGGGTTCTATTATCCGTCGCGCGACCGGAGTGGGATTGGTTGTCGCGGCCGCTTTCGGTACCAGCGGTTGCATGTTTATCAACGACCAGGCCACCACCATGGATTATGCGCCGTCCGACGGCGTCCAAGTCGAAGTCTCCGATATGGCGATCCGCAACCTGGCTCTGGTTTCTGATGAGCCCAATGGGGCCGGTCGCTTCATTGGTAGCCTGGATAACCGGTCGGATGCAGAGGCCACGGTCACTATTAAGGTCGGGTCTGACTCGGCCACGTGGACTGTTCCCGCCGGCGAACGGATTGCTCTGGAAGACGATGAGAACGCTGTGGTCATCGACAACACCACGGGTGCGCCCGGCGAGATGGTGGACTCTGAGGTCGAGAGCATGGGCGATTCAGCAGACCTTCAGGTCAGCGTGCTGGATGGCACTCTGCAAGAGTACCGGCAGTTCGTGCCGCAAGAAGACTTTGATCCGGAAGAAAACGTGGAACACCTGCAGGATTACGAAGGCCCCTACTCCGAGGACTACGAAGGGCACTAGCCCGCCTACCCCAGCGCGATCCGGGCCGTCCTACCGGCACACCACAACGGCGGTGGAACTGATCTTCACGATGCAGTCCCACCGCCGTTGTGGTGAGGAAAAGAAAACGCGACGAGAAGACGAGAACTAGAGCTCGAATTTATAGCCCAGACCACGCACCGTGACTAGATAGCGCGGTTCGGCAGGATCTGGTTCGATCTTGGTACGCAACCGCTTGACATGCACATCCAAGGTCTTGGAGTCACCGGCATAATCGGGGCCCCATACCCTATCGATCAGTTGCCCGCGAGTCAGCACGCGCCCGGAGTTGCGCAACAGCATCTCGAGGAGTTCGAATTCCTTCAGCGGCATCGCAATATTTTCACCGTCGACCGATACCACGTGCCGTTCAACGTCCATGCGCACATTGCCCGCTTCGATAATCGAGGCTTCGGTGTCTTCTGGTTCAGACTGGCGACGCAGTACCGCACGTACCCGGGCGACAAGCTCACGCGATGAATACGGCTTGGTGACGTAATCATCGGCGCCAAGTTCCAGGCCCACGACCTTGTCAATCTCGGAGTCCTTCGCAGTGAGCATGATGACAGGAACCGTCGAGTTCTGCCGAATCTGACGGATGACTTCGGTACCTGACTGTCCCGGCAACATCAGATCCAGCAATACCAGGTCAGCACCGTGGCGTTCGAACTCCTCAACCGCCTCATTCCCATCCTCAACGACGGTGGTTTCAAACCCTTCTCGTTCTAAAAGGTAGGACAGTGGATCGCTAATGGAAGGTTCGTCTTCCACCACGAGAATACGGCTCATGGCCGCTCTCCTTTCCCACCGTGATCGGTGGTGGTTTTCGTGTCATCTTTGTCAATAATATCCACAGTGTCAGGGTCGACAAGCGGAAGTCGGATCGTAAATGTCGATCCATGCCCCACGCGCGACCATACCGAAACTTCACCACCGTGGTTAGCAATCACGTGTTTTACAATACTCAGGCCCAGACCCGTTCCGCCGGTTCCTCGAGAACGGGCGCTATCGACGCGATAAAAACGCTCAAAGATGCGTTCTTGTTCGTCGACATCGATGCCCGGTCCCTGGTCCGTCACCGAGATTTGGACCAGGCCCTTAGCGATCTTGACGCCGATGCCCACCGTAGTGTCATCGGGTGAGTAGCTCACCGCGTTATCGATCAGGTTACGGATCGCTGTCATGAGCTGGTCAGCATCGCCGAAGACCATCGCATCGGCCATCTGCGCTGTCTTGAGCGTAATATTTTTCCGTTCAGCTTCCGTACGCACCCGATCCATCGCTTCACGGACCAGTCCAGGAATACGCACAGGTTCGGCCGTATCGACGTGGTCTTTACCCTGCAGGCGCGAGAGTTCGATAATGTCTTGCACCAAGGCACCCAAGCGCATTGATTCCACCGACAAACGATCGGCAAACCGTCGCACCGCCAGCGGGTCATCGGCTGCGTCATCGATCGCTTCGGCCAGCAACCGGATCGCGCCCACCGGGGTTTTCAATTCGTGGGAGACGTTGGCAACGAAATCATGACGGATCGCTTCGGTCCGAGAAACCTGTGAACGATCTTCGGCCAAGAGCAAAATGTATTCGTCACTCAATGGCGCCACCCGCAACTGGACCATCCAGGCGCCTTCTCCCAGCGGTCCACGCGGCAGTTCAAAGCGCTGGTCGATAATTGCACCATCAGCACGGACACGTCTGGTCAATTCGATCAGCTTGTGTTGGGCCAGCCGGTGGCCCCGAACCAGACCGAATGCATAGGCCGATGGATTAGCTCGCACTACACCGTCAACAGCGTCCACGACCGCATAAGCGCGCCCCACCACAGCCAAAACTTCAGCTGCGCCGGTGGGGATCGAGGGCTCGTCGACCTCGTAGTGGATCGCGTGGCGCTGTTCGGATGCTCTCAACGCCCACATGGCCAAAACACCCAGCACAACACCAGCTAATCCGCAGATGATGCCAATAACTACCGGGTCGTTCACACCTCAACACAGTACCGAATTTTTGGGCTTGCGTACGGAGAAAAACGCCTCTGGTCCACCGGAAGTTTTAAAGCCACCTATCGTGCACACCAAGCTAGTTTGTGTTTAAATGACGTTAACTTCAGTACGAGATGGTGGGACGTGGCCGCGCGCCTGCGGCCGGCTACTGTGCTGTTCTCCGTGCTCTGACTGCTCGTTAAACGGCGCGCTGACTAGACTGACAGCAAAGACACCCTAGAAAAGAGGACAATTCACATGCGTGAACTATTCCAGGCCGATATGAAGGCATTGGGAGACCAGCTGGAAGAAATTGCCGGTTTGGTGCGCCGTGCCGTTGAGCAGGCTCGCACCGCGTTCGAAACCGCCGATGTCGAGCTGGCTGAGACCGTTATTTCCGAAGATGCTCGGATCGACTATCTGCAGAACACCCTGGACGAGAAAGCCATCGAGCTGTTGTTGCTACAGTCGCCGGTAGCCACTGACCTGCGCACCCTGGTCGCAGCCCTGCGTATGTCGTCGTCGCTGGAGCGCACCGGCGACCTGGCTCGCCACATCGCTCAGCTGACCCGCTTGCGTTACCCCGAGCACGTCGTTCCGGAATCCCGCCGTGAAGCCTTCAAGGCTCTGGCAGACAACACCGTCGAGGTCGCCGTCAAGCTTGATGAACTGTTGAAGACTCACGACCTGGATCTCACCCGTGAGATCGTCAAGCTCAACACCGAAATCGACGAGATTCACGAAGCGAACTTCGCTGCCATTGCCGACCCTAGCTGGGAAGGTACCCCGTACCAGACCGCTGACGTCACCCTGGCTTCTCGCTACTTCGAGCGGATCGCCGATCACAGCGTTTCCATCGCTCGCAAGGTGGCCTACCTGGTCACCGGTGAGTGGGAGCCGAACGTGGCCTCCGCCGAGTAAGACTGTCACCTCTACCCCGCGCACGGCCCCGGTTCTCCACCGGGGCCGTTTCGCATACTGTAGGACTTATGGTTCCCACCTGGTCTGACACGCTGTACCCACCCCCGCTCACCAAGATGACCGACGGCACCGTCAAACAGACCAACCCATTTTCTGGCACCCAGGTGTGGACCGTCCCCGGCAGAGCCCATCGGCCCCTCAACGTAGCGAGCCCAGCAGTTAAGCCCCTCGACCCCGCCGGGGTCGACCACTTCTGTGCGTTTTGTCCCGGCAGACTGATGGACACGCCCCCGGAAAAATCCCGAATCACCGTGGGCTCAGCCATTCGGACCGGGCTAACTGCCAGCCAGGTGACCGAGGACCCGTGGAACTTCCGGCGGGTGCCCAACCTGTTCGAGATCCTCAGCTACGACTATTGGGCGAAAAACTACGGCTATCAGCTTTCTCATTCCGACCGTGATCGGATGCAACGGTATCTGGCAGATCCGGCAGGTCGGCAACACGTCGACGACATTGTCACCACCAAGCTCCAGGCCTCCGGTATCGAGTCGACCGCCACAGCCCGGGAAAACGCGACACTATCCTTCTTCGGTGGCGGCCACGAGCTGATCATCGGCCGCCACCATTTCCAGCCGGGAGCCACCCGGAGTGACCAGCTAGCCTCAGCCGGTACGTTGACACCCGATGAACATGCGGCGTTCTTTGAACTCAGCGCCGACGCGATGCACAGTATCTATGCCCACAACCGTTACGTGCGTTATGTCCAGGTCTTCCAGAACTGGCTCAAACCCGCCGGGGCAAGTTTCGATCACCTGCATAAACAACTGGTCGGCATTGACCAACCTCCCGTGTGGGCAGCACGTGAAGAAACTTTGCTACGCCAGAATCCCAACCTGTATAACGAAGCCGCCGTTGACTACGCTGGCTATCACAACCTCGTGCTGGCCGAAAACGAGCATGCGGTCATGCTCGCCGGGGTGGGGCACCGCTACCCCTGCTTGGAAGTGTGGTCCCGTTCCGAACACGCCCAGCCCTTCGACCACACCACCGACGAGCTACGGGGCGTCTCCGATCTCGTCCAGGCAATGCACGCCGCCACCGGTCCTCTCGTGCCGGCCAATGAAGAGTGGTACGCCCAGCCGATCGGTTCGGTTGTGAATATGCCGTGGCGGGTGCTGATGAAATGGCGGGTCTCCACGCTCGCTGGTTTTGAAGGTGGCACCAAGATCTATGTCAACACCATCGATCCCTGGACGCTACGCGATCGGGTCCTCCCGGAGCTCTTTCGACTCAGGGATGAGGGTCTCATTGCGGAAACGGTGGCAATCGGCGAGGAGTGCTCCTATCGGCTGAATTCACTCCGGTATCTAGATTGAGCAGTAGCGCACCGGGCAACCCAATACACTAGCCCCGCCAGCTAACCCGGCGCCACCTCGGTTAGCCCCTGTCGCCACTGTTGCTCCACGGGCCTGAAGCTGTCCAGCCACCGGAGGCGCAGGCGCTCGACCCATTCCAACAGATCCTGACTCACCGACGTCCGGCCTACGTTCGGAACAGTGTTCTCTGCCCCGGCCAAGATCACGGCGCTGGGGCCACGGTGCGCATTGAAATAGATGGCTCCCCCCGCTTGAGGATCGGTGACCCGGCGGAGGAAGTCATCGAGCAAGACCGTGCCTGCGGTGATGCGCATCGCCCCGAAGGTACCCCCGGTTTCTGCACACGCCTGTTGGAGCCAGGCCAGACTGCCGTCCACCAGTCTGGCCTCCCCGGAGAAGAACACCAGCTGATCGTCGTCAACCATCGCCAAGGCAGCGCTACCGGCTTCGCACACGGCTCGTCCGTCGTGGAGCACCACATCGTCGATGTCCACGTCCGCCTCTCGGATCGCCGTGGTCCGAGAGTCTTGGGTAAAGGTAGCCAATCTCGCCAGATCGGGGCCTTTGACCATCGGATACCGTCGTGGATCAGGGGTTGCCGGAATCCACAGGCGGGTTATCTGCCGGAACGGGGCCGCAACTCGTAACGACAAGGTCACCTTCGGCGTCGGAGCATCCCGGGCAGACCGATCCGGGATTTCGACCGCAATCCGGGGGAACAGATCCGGGCGCTCGGTGGTCGGGTTTGGCCGGTCGGTGACGTGTTCTGACAACGTTTGAATGCCTCGCCACCAAATGTGTTCGATCGGTGCAGTGCCACCGCTGAGGCAGGGCACAAGGCCAGCGGTCTCCGGTTGCGCACTCAATCGATACCACCCGTCCAGGAAGCGGTCTCGGTGGCGCCGGAGATCCGGTGCGGCACCGTGCCGAACCCGAAAAGACTCGGCCAACACCACCTGGTCCGCGTTCACTCGCCCCTCGGCGCTGGCCTCCGCCGGAACCGGGTCGAACCGGTCGCGGTTCAGGTCATAGACCAGCATCATGGTCGTTCCCCTTTCGGCCTTGTTCGGGTACTGTCGCCGGTCGTCTCCTGGACGGCGCGGTTGAGCGCGGTGATCAGCACCTGGGCTTTGAGATTGCGTTCGGCCAGTTCCGCCTGAGGGTTCGAGTCGGCGACAATGGCCCCACCGGCGCCGATCGAGACCCGTGATCCATGCCGGACCAGCGTGCGAATCACGATATTTAGGTCGGCTTCCCCTTGAGTTCCCAGCCAACCGATGGTGCCCGAGTACACACCCCGGGCGCCAGCCTCCAGCGCATCGATGATCTCCAGGGACCGGACTTTCGGTGCACCGGTCATCGACCCGCCGGGAAAGCTGGCTTCCAGTACCTCGGCCACGCTGGTCTGGGGCGCAAGCCGACCGGTAATAGTCGACACCATTTGGTGCACAGTTGCGTAGGTTTCGATATTCATCAGTTGTGGCACGTGTACGGTGCCGGGTTCGGCCACTCGGCTGAGGTCGTGGCGTAGCAGGTCCACGATCATGAGATTTTCGGCCCGAGTTTTCTCGTCGGTGGCCAGCTCGGCGATGATCTGCCGGTCGCGCTCGGGATCCGCGCTACGCGCCACGGTGCCTTTGATGGGCTTGGATTCGACAATTCGTTCCCCCACAGCGTTTTTCGAAATCGTCAGGAATCGTTCGGGCGAGCTACACAGGATCTCCAAACGATGATCGGTCCGACCGAAGCGGTCGAGCTCGAGCCCTGCAAAACAGTCAAAACACAAGTAACCCGAGTATGGCGCCGGGTTGGCCTGACGTAGCCGGCAATACAGCGCGAAGGTGTCGAGCTGTTCGGGCACGGTTTGGGTGTAAGTATCGGTCAGACATACCTCGTAGGCATCCCCGGCCGCCAGGTGTTCCTGGATCCGGTCGATTGCCTGTAGGTACTGCTCGTCACCCAGTTGCCAAGACCCGGTGTCACCGGGTGGGGTCAGCGAGCTGTCTTTGCTGAGGAGTCGCTCGTCGATTGCCGGTGGCGGGTCAGTCTGGGGACCCAGTGGCACCAGATCCTGGTGGAGATCATCCAGCAGCCGCGGGTCACCGATAGCGTAGAGGTGGACGGTATCGGGCTCGATCACAGTGAAACACTGTGGGCGCAACCAGTACCCGTCGGGTACCTGGGACCGATGACGTGGTGCCGTGAGGAGACCGGGGGTGATGTGCTGCCAAGCTTCATATCCGAAATACCCCAACCACCCACCACGGAATCCAACCGGCCCCGGGGCGGTGTGGCTGAGGTCAGTGGCGTCGGTTAGCAGGTGGTGGTCCTGCAAATATTCCAATACGTTCCCGCGGAGTTGCTGGAAGTTCCCGGCATCCGCAGCCGAGCCGGTGAGAACCCACAACTGCTCATCGGTGGCCCGGTAGCTGACCACTTGGGACAGCGGGCCGATATGTGCAGCCAGGATGCTGCGGATCGGTCCGGTGGCACCGGCTGAGCTGGGCGCGGAGGTATCCAGCCAGATCGCCACATCGGTCTCGGGCGTGCGCGCACGTGCGCGCAGGCGCGCGAAGGTCGCTGCGGTATCGGCCCGATACCCGTTGAGCTGGCGGTGATAGATCCGGTATTCGGCCCGGGCCTGGGGTTCCGGCTGGGATTGGGCGTGCTGGATGCTGGCCGACCGACTGTCCACAGGACTCTGGCAGGTGCTCCCGGATCCAGTAGGCGCGGTGTCTCCGAGAGCCAGAAAGTTCCGGATCAGATCTGGACCGTGCCCGGTCAGCACCGATTCGGGGTGATATTGCACTGCCCAGTGGTTGGTGGGCCCGCCCTGCTCATCGAGAACATTCAGCGCCATGACCACGTCATCCTCGGTGCGGGCATGCACCCGCATCCGGCCCTGAGGCAGATCGGTAACCTGCAACGAATGGTAGCGCACCGCGGTGGTGGGTTGGCGGATCCCGCAAAAGATCCCTTCCCCAGAGTGCTGGATCGCACAGACCTGGCCGTGGGCGGGGTGAGGTAGGCGGTCGATGGTGGCTCCGTGTAGCATCGCCAAGCCTTGCAGACCCAGGCAGACCCCAAGTACCGGAATATCACCGGCTGCTCGGATGATGTCGGCGGTGGCTCCAAAGTTTTGGGTTCGGGTGGGGGTCCCCGGACCGGGTGAGACCACCACATGTGTGTAGGCTCCGGCGCGCACTGCGGCCACCAGCTCAGCAGTGATCTCACGGTGTTCGACCACCGTGGGGGTGGTTGCCGAGATGGTAGCCAGTAGGTCGACCAAGTTATAGGTGTAGGAGTCCTGGTGATCGATCACCAGCAGACGGTGAGCCGACACCATCGTGGCGGATGGCCGGGCCGACTACTTGCCCTGGGAGGCCACCGCGGCAGCACCAGCTTCAGCGGCCTCAGGGTCCAGGTAGCGTCCCGGGGCGAGCGGGGCAAAGTCCGTATCCAGCTCGTAGACCAGCGGAATTCCGGTGGGGATGTTCAGCCCGGCAATATCGTCGTCGGAGATGTTCTCCAGGTGCTTAACCAGAGCGCGCAACGAATTACCGTGGGCAGCGATGAGCACGGTCTTGCCCTCGGCCAGATCCGGAATAATCGCGTCGTTCCAGTAGGGCAACAGACGCTCGAGCACGTTCTTCAAGCACTCGGTGCGCGGGGCGTTATCTCCCAGGTCCGCATAGCGGGGGTCACCGATCTGGGACCAGGTGGAGGAGTCTGCCAACTCCGGCGGAGGCGTATCGTAGGATCGACGCCAGATCATAAACTGTTCTTCGCCGTACTCATCGCGTACTTCGGTCTTATTCTTGCCTTGCAAGGCACCGTAGTGGCGCTCATTCAATCGCCAGGAACGCTTGACCGGAATCCACTGCCGATCAGCGGTGTCCAGAGCCAGATTCGCGGTGGTAATGGCCCGGCGCAACAGCGAGGTGTGCACCACA
This sequence comes from Auritidibacter sp. NML100628, assembly GCF_003185985.1. Taxonomy (NCBI): domain Bacteria; kingdom Bacillati; phylum Actinomycetota; class Actinomycetes; order Micrococcales; family Micrococcaceae; genus Auritidibacter; species Auritidibacter sp. NML100628. The sequence goes on along the minus strand of NZ_QHLP01000018.1, from coordinate 35,247 downwards.
TCGGGCAAAAAGCCACCCTCAGCCAGCAGGTCGCCGGCGCGGGTCGCTTCGGCGCGACCATTCTCGGTCAGCGGGACATCCACCCACCCGGTGAACAGGTTCTTTTCGTTCCAAACACTTTGGCCGTGACGCAAGAGCACGAGACGATAATTTTGAGTCATGGCTCCAGCATATCGGGTCTTGTCGGTCACCTCACCCGCGGACTAAAAGGCGTATCCGCCGGTATCTCCTTTGATCTCTCGGCGCGGACCGGCCAAGTACACCGCAGCCACACACAGCGCTACCAGAGTCAGCAGGCCGGTGGTTCCAACCTGGTAGAACAACAACGGCAGGGCGGTCATGATGGTACCGACGGCCGCCGAGATCCCGGTCAGCAACAGCCAGAAGTTTTTCGACTGACGTCCCACAGCCAGGAAGTCACGACTTTTGCGCCCCAGGCAATCGATGAACGCCCAGAGTTGGATGACCAGTGACACCACGGCAAAAATGATGCTGAGCCAGTGCTCAATGGTCAGCACAATCGCCCCGGGGGTAGATAATGTCAGCATGATGCTATTCTACGCGCAGATCCTGGTTTCGATCTCGATCACACCCTGAGTGTTGCTCGTCGGGTTTTGGGTAGACTGATCCGCGTGAGTCACCCCGCACCTGATCCTGCTTTTGCCCGTCGCCCGGACGCGCTCGACGACCGCACCGGGTATTTTGTGGTGTTTGAGGGTGGCGACGGTGCCGGCAAATCGACCCAAAAATCCCGGTTGCACAAGTTGTTGGCCGGTTTGCCGTGGGTGCATCCCGATCAGCGGATTATCCACACCCGGGAACCCGGCGGGACCCCGCTGGCCGAAAACGTCCGGACTTTACTGTTGGAGTCCCCACAGGAGCACATCACGCCGTTGACCGAGGCGTATCTATTCGCCGCGGCACGCGCCTCCCACTGTGCTGAGGTGATTGGCCCGGCACTACGGTCCGGACACGTGGTGGTCAGCGATCGTTTTCTGGCATCGTCAGTGGCCTACCAGGGGGCCGGCCGTCAGCTGGGCGAAGATCTGGTCTCACGGCTCAATGCCCCAGCGGTGGCGGGACTACGTCCTGATCTGACCATCGTGTTGGATCTCGACCCCGAGCTGGGCGCGCACCGACGCCGGGCACGACAACACAGTGTCGGTGAGGATCGAATCGAATCGGCCGGGTACGCCTTTCACACGCGGTTGCGGAACTCTTTCCTCGCCCAAGCGGCCGCCGATCCCGTACACCACCTCGTGTTGGATGCCACCGGTGAGGTCAGCGACATCGCCCACACCATTGCCCAGCGCGTGCAGCAGGATCTGCTGACCCGGGCATTGATCGAGCCGACGGCGTCGACCGGACCCGCGGGGCCCCCGGAGTCGCGCCGATGAACCACACCGTCAACTCCAGTTTCGCCACTGACTCGCATCTCTCGCGCCAGTTTCCGCCGGTCTGGCACCATCTGGCCGGCCAGCGCCACGTGATTGCCCAACTAACTCGTCCCGAGACACTGCGCGCCCCAGCCCACGCCTGGCTGTTTACCGGGCCTCCGGGGTCGGGTCGCTCCACCGCTGCCCGAGCTTTCGCCCAGTCGCTAGTCTGTCAGCGCGAGGAGCTCGCCGAACGTGGTTGCGGGCAATGTCCGGCTTGTACCACGGTGGCGGCCGGCTCTCACCCGGATGTGAAGATCCTGGCCACCGAGAAGGTCAACTACACGATCGAGGAAGTCCGCTCCCTGGTCGCCGAGGCCCAGGACCGCCCGGCCACCGCGCGCTGGCGGATCTTCATCATGGAAGATGCCGACCGGATGACCGAACGGGCCACCAACGTGTTGCTGAAATCCATTGAGGAACCCCCCGAGCGCACGCTGTGGATCTTGTGTGCCCCCTCCCCGGCCGATGTGTTGATCACTATTCGATCCCGCACCCGATCGGTCAACTTGGCGATCCCCTCGCTGGAGGATGTCACGGATCTGCTGGTCTCCCGCGACGGTCTCGACCCGCAACGAGCGCGATGTGCTGCCCAGCTGGCTCAACACCATGTGGGAATGGCCCGCTGGTTAGCCAGTCACGACGAGGCAATGCGCCGCCGGGATGAGGTGGTGCGCCTGCCACTGACCATTCGCACCGCCTCGGCAGCGGTGGCAGCCGCCGAAGAACTCGTCGCACTCACCAAGCAAGAAGCCGATGACTCGGCCACCGAACGCAATGCCGACGAACGCGCCAGCCTGTTGCGGTCCTTAGGGTTGAACGCGGATGAAACGATTCCGCCGAAACTGCGCCACCACGTCAAACGTCTCGAGGAGGAACAGACCGCCCGAACGAAACGTAGCGTGCACGATGCATTAGATCGGGCGATGATTGATCTGAGTGGATTGTACCGGGATGTGTTGATGATTCAGCACGTTCCGGATGCCACGACCCGTCACGATATCGAGCTGATCAATCCGCATTTGACCGATCAGCTACTCGACTACGCCCGTACCGTGACCCCGGCCCACCCTCTCAACGCGCTACAGGCCATCAACGAGGCCCGGCTACGCCTGCGGAGCAATGTCCCGCCCCAGCTGGCCCTGGAAGCCATGTTTCTGGCCTTGATCCCACGCCGACCCCGCCCCTGAGTGAGGAAGGATCACCGATGCCCCCATCCCCTACCGCCCCACGCTGGCTGTCTGACCGCACTACCACGACCGCTCTGGCGGTCATCACCGCGCTGAGTCTCGGGCTGTCGGCCTGCTCGTCTGAGCAAGACCAGAACAGCACTAACACCGGTCGCGATTCGCAGCCTGTCACTGACGGCCAGGGCTCTGAGGAACCCACCGAGAACGGACAGCCCGAGGATGAGAACCCCGGTATCTCTCGGGAGGCTGGCACCCTGGAGTCCTACTACGATCAAGACCTGACATGGTCCGAGTGCGAGCAGACGACGGACTTCGAGTGCTCGATGGTGCAAGTCCCCTTAGACTATGACCACCCCGAGGAGGCCTCGATCCAGATTGCGGTGACCCGTCCGGCCGGGACCGACGCGGATCAGCCCAGCCTCCTCGTCAACCCCGGCGGACCGGGTGCCTCCGGTGTTGATTTCGTTCAGCAAGACCCCGAGACCCTGTTTTCCCAGGATCTGCTCGAGGCCTTCAGCATCACCGGTTTTGATCCCCGCGGGGTGGGTGATTCCTCTGCGGTGGAGTGTTTCGATGATGCCGGTACCGATGAGTTGCGCGCCGTTGATGAGGGCGATCTCTCCGGCGATGAGGGGTTAGCGCAGGTGCGCGAGCAGGCCGAAGAGTATGCCAGCGTCTGTGATGAGAATTCCGGTGAGTTGCTCGATCATATCGATACCGATAGTGCTGCCCAGGATATGGACATTCTGCGGGCCGTGCTCGCAGATGAGAAGCTGAGTTACCTGGGTTATTCCTACGGCACCGCGTTGGGTGCCAGCTACGCGGAGCAGTTCCCGGATCGGGTTGGGGCCATGGTGCTTGACGGCGCGCTCGATCCGGCGGTGGGCACCGACGAGATCACCTTGGCTCAGGCCGAAGGATTTGAACAAGCCCTCCACGCCTGGGCCACCTGGTGCACCGAGACCCCGGATCAATGTCAGCTAGAGGGCTCCACCACGCAGATCGTGGAGACCGTCCGCGACCTGCTAGCCGATGTCGCCGAGACGACGCCCACCGCCGCCGATGGGAGGGATGTGCCGATCGGGACCTTCGTGTCAGGGCTGATCGTGCCTCTGTATTCCGAAGCGTCGTGGCCGTTGCTAGGGCAGGGCGTGACCGAGGCCATCGATGGTGACCCGTCGCTGGTGCAGTCCTGGGCTGATATCACGGCCGACCGGGCCCCGGATGGCACCTACACCACCAACAGTTTTGACGCCTTTAATGCCATCAACTGCGCCGACCACCCGGTCAATGCCGATCAACAGCACATGGATGCTCACGCCGAGCAACTCGCGCAGGTCTCCCCGACGTTTGGACCGTATATGTCTCATGGAGCGATCGCCTGTGACGTCTGGCCGATTGAGACCCCCGAGCCACGCCGTGAAGTCTCTGCCACCGGGGCAGACCCCATTGTCGTGGTGGGCACCACCGGGGATCCGGCTACCCCCTACCAGTGGTCTGAGGCCCTGGCCAATCAACTCGATTCCGGCGTGTTGGTCACCCATCAGGGTGAAGGCCACGGCGCCTACGTTGTCGGTAACGATTGCATCATCGAGGTGGTGGATGACTACTTGATCCACGGCACCGTACCGGAGGACGGCACCATCTGCCCGAACGCCTAGTCCTCGCCCTGGCGTGCCCCGAACGTCTGTGGTCAGCTGTCATGCTTGAGCACAACGTTTTGCTCAACGGCCACCGCAACCGCTATGATTTCTAGTCGTGGCTTGTTCAGCCTCGCCTCCTTAGCTCAGCTGGCCAGAGCAGCTCCCTCGTAAAGAGCAGGTCACCGGTTCGAATCCGGTAGGAGGCTCCAGACGTGCCCGGTCCGAGTGCCCGGGTTTTCAACGCCCCCGACCCGCAACGCTGATCTCTCAGCGAGTGACCCGTTCAGCAATGGCGGTTCCCAGCTCTGCGCACCCCGCGGTCCCGCCGAGATCCGGGGTGAGCACCGCGCCGTCAGCCAGCACCTGCTCGAAGGCGGTGACGATCGCCTGCCCCGCCTCGCGGTACCCCAAGAAGTCCATCATCATCGCACCGGCCCAGATTTGGCCAATCGGATTGGCGATCCCCTGGCCGGCGATATCCGGGGCGGAGCCGTGCACCGGTTCGAACAGCGAGGGAAACCTACCGGTCGGATTGATGTTCCCGCTCGGGGCTATCCCGATGGTTCCGGTGCACGCCGGACCGAGATCGGAGAGAATATCACCGAACAGGTTCGAGGCCACCACCACGTCAAACCGGTCCGGGTGCAAGACGAAGTGGGCTGCCAAAATATCAATGTGGAATTTTTCAACCTCCACTTGGGGGAAGTGTCTGGCGTGCTCAGCCACCCGCTGATCCCAGTAGGGCATGGTGATCGAGATGCCATTGGATTTAGTTGCCGAGGTCAGTTTCCGCTGACGCTGCTCGGCCAGCTCGAAGGCGAATTTCACGATCCGGTCTACCCCGGTCCGGGTCATCAAGGTCTCTTGGACCACGATTTCTCGTTCGGTGCCCTCGAACATGGTGCCACCAATGCGGGAATACTCCCCCTCGGTGTTCTCCCGGACCACCACGAAGTCAATCTCTCCGGGCTGACGGTGGGCCAACGGTGAGGGAACCCCGGGCAGAAGTTTCACTGGACGGAGATTGACGTACTGGTCGAACTCCCGGCGGAATGTCAGTAGCGAGTCCCACAACGAGATATGGTCGGGCACCGTCTGTGGCCACCCCACCGCACCAAAATAGATCGCATCAAACCCGCTGAGAATCGCTTTCCAGTTCTCCGGTAGCATGTGCCCGGTTTGCGACCAATACTGTGCCGAAGCAAACTCAAAGTGCTCAAATTCTAGGGGCACCTGATACGCTTCAGCAACGGCCTGTAAGACCTTGAGGCCTTCGGGCACGACTTCGTGGCCGATACCGTCTCCGGCAATCACTGCAATCCGATGAACCATGGTTCCTGTTCCGCCTCTCTGTGTGGATCGGTTGTGCCGTGAGCTGTCTGAAACCACTCTACGGTGCACGCTGGTATGACTCTGAGCTACCAGCCGTACTTAGGGGCGCACACCGAAGCAGGGCGCCCCGAGAAGACGCGGTAGCACCCGGTAGGCGTCATGGATCCACTCGCACAGTCGCCGGCGGGTGGTTCGGGGATCAATGATGTCTTGGACGCTGAACGTTTCGGCGGTTCGAAACCGTGAGGAGTACCGTTGCAGTTGTTCGGTGATCTCTGCCAAGCGCTGTCCCGGATGGGGATGAGTCGCCAACTCAGAACGGAACGCCGCCTCGATTCCGCCTTGGGATGGTAGCGACCCCCAATCTCCCGAGGGCCAAGCCCAGCTACGCACCGCCCGGTGCCGGTTGACAATCCCAGCACCACCGACCCCGTACACCCGCCGCAGAATGATCTCGGCCTGCGGAATCGTGGCCTGATAGATCGCACTGATTGCCCGAGCACCGAGCCGGATCGTGGCATCTCGTTCCGCGCGGGAGCCGATCGTCATCCCGGCCTGATCGGTCAAACTCACCAACGGCACGTGGAAGGCCTCACACAGGTTCACCAGGCGCTCGACCGCCATCGCACCCTCGCGGGATAACGTCGCACCGTGGGCCGGATTAGCGGTGATGACGCCAACCGGGTGTCCGTCTAGTCGCGCCAGCGCCGTGTAGGTGCCGGCCCCGTATTCGGCGAAGCGGAACACCGAGCCCCGGTCAAAAATACCCTCCACGATCGGCTCGATGGCATAGATCTGTCGTTCGTTGCGAGGAATCGCCGAGACGAGGGCCTCATCGGCTCGATCCACCGGGTCATCGGTGGCAATGGCCTCGGGGATCTCATCGACCGAGGACGGAAGGTAGGACAGAAACTCCCGGACCAGCCGATAGGCGGTCTGTTCATCGGCCACGATTCGTTCCACGGTGCCGTTGCCTCGGTGCACGGTGGCCCCGCCGAGTTCTTCTTTACTCAAGTCTTCACCGGTGGCGGCTTTGACCACCGGTGGTCCGGCCGTGAACAGTTGCCCGATCCCCTCGATCATCACCCCGAAATGAGACATAACAAACCGAGCCGCGCCGAGCCCGACCGTAGGGCCAGCACACACCGAGACCACCGGAACCCGGGAAAGATTGTCGACCACGTGATTCCACGCCGGGTTGACCGGCAGATACATTGCCTGGGCATCCAGCACTTTGGTGACCGACCCGCCCCCACTGGCCCCGTCGAGCACCCGCACCATCGGGACCCGCATTTCCCCGGCCAGTTGCTCGGTGAAGATTTGTTTGTCATAGATCGCGGCATCTCCGGATCCACCACGGATCGTGAAATCATCAACCCCTAACAGCACCCGTCGCCCCGCGAGCAAGGCGGTGCCGGACAAATAATTGGTGGGTTTGACCCGGATCAGACGACCCTGGTCATCGTACTCACCGAATCCGGTCAGCGCTCCGATCTCGGCAAAGGAACCTTCGTCAGCCAACTGTGCGATCCGTTCCCGTGCGGTAAGCTTACCCGCGGCGTGCTGGCGTTCGACTTTGGCTGTACCCCCGTGCTGGTGAGCGAACTCGCCTCGCCGGGCTAGCTCGTCCAACTCCGGTTGCCATTCCTCGAGGTTGGTCGAGCTGGTCCGGTCCGAACCCGCCGGGCGATCGGGGTCACTGGACTCGCTCGAGACGGCATTGTGGTCGGACATCGACTGACCATAGGCCAGTGGTTGCCCAGCTTCGACGGTGTCTCCGACCTCGACCAACACACCCTGCACCACGCACTCGGTGCGCGCCCGTACGGGATGTTCCATTTTCATCGCTTCCACCGTGGCCACCGTCGTCCCAGCCGGCACACGCTCGCCCGGTGTCGCCTCGACCGAGATCACGACCCCGGTGACCTGGGTGCTGATGGGTTGCGCCCCTTCAGGAACCGCGCGCCGGCTCTCTGCGGTGACCTGATGTGGAAGCGCTGCCCGCCTAGCTGATACGTCCTGCAACTGGTCGTCTAGTTGCCCGACTGGCGGGTGCTCTCGTAACTGCGGCAGTCGAGCCTGGAGATATCCGGTGGTGATAGCCCCGGACCGGAACTGCTCGTCTGTCAGGATCGCATGCAACAGGCCACGATTGGTGTCCACCGGAGCGGTCGAAAGGTCCTGTAACGCCCGGGCGGTCACCTGAGCAGCCCCGGCAAAGGTCTCCGAGCGTCCGATCACCTTCGCGATCAGCGAGTCGAACCGGGGATTGATCACCGCGGGTGCCCGAAGCGCGGTATCAACCCGCACATAGCGCCCGGCCGGTAACGATAAATGCTCCACCGTGCCCGCGGTGGGGGTCACCGTTCCGTCGGCCTCCAATACCTCCGCGTTGACCCGGACCTGAATCGCATACCCTCGCGATACCGGTGGCTGGTCCAGACCGAGTTCCGTCAGTGATGCCCCGGCCGCCAGGTGCAACTGAGCGGCCACCAGATCCACACCGGTGATCTCCTCGGTCACCGTGTGCTCGACCTGCAAGCGCGGATTGACCTCCATAAAGTAGAGGTCGTCGTCGGGTCCCTGACCGGTCACCAAAAACTCCACCGTCGCCAACGACCTCAACTGCACCGCCTCAACGATCCGTCGCGCCACTGCAGTCAGACGTTCCCGTAGCTGCTCGCTCAGGTGCGGGCTCGGCGCGATTTCCACGATCTTTTGGTGGCGACGTTGCACCGAGCAGTCTCGTTCTCCCAGCTGTTGCACGTGGTGCCCGTCTCCGATCACCTGCACCTCCACGTGGCGCGGGTCGGCCACGAATTTTTCGATCAGCACATCTGCGGCCCCGAAGAACTGTTGCGCTTCCCGGGCGCACTCGCGCATCAGTGACTCCAACTGCGCCGGATCCGACACCCGGCGCAACCCTCGCCCGCCACCACCGGCGAGCGCCTTAATCATCACGGTGCCGTGCTCAGCCAAGAATTCTTGAGCCTGTGGCAAGTCCGGGTTCAACCCCGTGGCAGGAACGACCGGACCCCCCACCGAGACAGCCAACTGTCGCGACCGGGCCTTATCACCGAAAACCTCCAGCACGTGCGCATCAGGCCCGACGAACACGATCCCAGCCTGCTGGGCGGCCCGGGCTAGCTCCGGATTCTCTGAGAGAAATCCGTACCCAGGGTGAAGGTAACTGGCCTGCACCGACTGCGCGGCTGCGATCACCTGATCGATATCCAGATACGGCCCCACCCCGGTACCGTTGAGCTCCACCGCCACGTCGGCGTGCCGGATGTGTGCCTGATCGTCGGCGGTATAGACCACGGCGGCGCTCATCCCCACCGCGTGGATTGCCTCCACGATACGCACGGCAATCTCTCCACGGTTCGCGACCAGCACGGTGGGCATCGTGGTCCTCCTGATCAAGGGTCTGAGACCTACGTCACTGAATATCCCTGTGAAGTCAATCACCGCCGGGGTGACGGTGTCAATGCAAGAGACGCCGCATCAGCCGGCCCCGGTCGAATCGCCGTCTATAATCTCCACGTCGCCATCGCGACGGGGATCTGGTGCCCCGGTGAGGGTCCTGGCCTCATAGTCGATCTCCAAGGCCTGAACGCTGCCGAATACCGCGTCGTTGCGGGTAGTGACCTGAATCTCCCAGCCCTGGTCCTCAGCCAGTTGCGTCACCTCGGCAGCAGGTTCCGTTTCCAAGGCCAAGGTTGAGCCCTGCAGACTGTGTCGCGGTCCGGTAACCGCCTGCTCAAGGCTGGCTCCGCTCAACGTCCACGGCAACACTGTGGAGGCCAAAATATTCGGGATCTGATGTCCCCCGGGGAACCAATGCCCAACACCGGCCGCCCTTGATCATCCAGGAGTAACACCGGTGCAGACCAACTGACCGACTTCCGTCCAGGCGCGGGCTGATTCTGCTCAGTGTCGAGTGCCGCGAACCGGTTAAGCTGATCGTTGAGAAAGAACCCGGCCACATACTCAGACTGATCCCCTCCCCAAAAACTGGTCAGGGTCTGCGTCATCGAAACCGTCATCCCACTGTCATCCACCACGGTGATGTGGGTGGTATTACCGGCTTGCACTGCTTCGGTCTGACGTTGATCGAGCTCAGCCTCGGCCGGCTGGAGCGAGGCCGCCCGTCGTTCAGCGCGAGCTGGTGTTCTTCGGCCTGGCCGCCACGGTCATCGGCCTGGGTACCGCGACCGCGTTATTGCACCTCTTCGGTCCTGTGGGCTCCGAGGCCGGTTGGGATCAGCTACGTACCGCGCAGGGGCACTCCGAAATGCCGTTATGGTTGCTCTCCAGCATCGGGATCGCAGCGGTTATTCTCGGTGTTTGTCTGCTAACCCAGCATTACCTGAAACGGTGGGTCCCGGCCCTGGTATCGGCCGGACGTCTCGCCTTTACCGTCTATTTGACCCACTTGATCATTCTGGCCCTGGTCATCCGTCCCGCCCCGGAGAACTTAGCCCAGGGATATCTGGTCACCATCGGCCTGTCAGCAACCCTCGTGCTAGCCGCCCACGGCTGGTGGGTGAGGTTCGGCACTGGTCCGGCCGAACGCCTGCTGTCCTGGCCACCCCGGCTACGGACCAACCCCTGATCGAGGTCCGCCCGCCCTATGACGTCAGATCGGGTAGTGCGGCCTCAGCGGCCTCAATGTCCTCGATGACTTTCTGGGCCCGACGACCGACGGTATACACATCGGTTTGCCCCCGTCGGAACATCGCAGCCGCCTGGGCCACCGCCGCCAAATCATTGGCAGCCCGTGAAATCCACCGGTGCAGATCCTGAAATTCTCCGGGCACATCAAGGCTCTGCTGATCGGGGCTGGCCCGGCGCGCGGCCACACACAATGCCCGCACCCTGGGCAACAGATCGGCCAAAATATTGCCGGCGTTAATCAACCCGTTGCGTTCTTCAGCCGAGACGAAACCCTGGACGTTGCGGGCGTATTCCTCATCCGGGTCCACGATCTGCCAATAGCGTTGCAGCGAGCGATGAAACCGGTCGTGGGCCTGACGCCACAAATGGTGACCCAACTCCCGGTCATCGCGACGTTGTTGGCGACGACGCGCAAAGGGACCCAGCTTCATCGCCTCAGCTACTTTCGGTCTCGGTGTTCTTCTGTACTGTTTCGTCTGAGCTGGTATCTTACGCCTCGGGCATCCGTAACACGATCTTGCCCTGTCGCTCAGCGTCACCAAACCGGTCGAAGGCCGCTGCGACATCCGTGAGATCAAACACCTCCGGTTCGGAGACACAGATCCGACCGTCTGCGATCAACGGCCAGAGGTGAGCCTGTACTCCTGCGAGCACCTCGGCTTTTTCCTCAGCGGTCCGTGAGCGCAACCGGGTTCCGGTAAACCAGGCCTGTTTGGCCATCAGTCGCATCACATTCAGTGTTCCTTTGGCTCCGCCCTGGGTGCCAATGGTAACAACCCGACCGCCACTAGCCACCGCTTTGACGTGGTCCTCCACATAGGCCCCGCCCACGGTATCCAGGATAACGTCGGCACCGTGGCCGTCGGTCAGCTCCATTACCCGATCGACAAAACTCTCGCTCCGGTAGTTAATGGCCTCGGCACCCATCTGTTGCACGGCCTGGCACTTGGACTCGCTTCCGGCGGTGGCGATCGGGCGCAACCCCAGGCCGAGCCCGGCACGGATCGCAAACTCACCGATCCCTCCGGTACCGCCGTGGATCAGCACAACGTCGCCTGGCTGAGCCCCACCCTGCATCCACACATTGGCCCACACCGTGGCCGCGACCTCAACGAGTCCGGCCGTCTGGGTCATGGACGTATTCTCGGGCAAGGGCAACAGCTGGCGGGCATCCACCGCCACGTATTCGGCGTAACCGCCCCCGGCCAGTAGGGCGCACACCGGCGTACCGAAGTCCCAGTGACCGGCCTGGGCACCAACGGCTTCAATGGTGCCGGCCACTTCCAGTCCGGGAATCTCGCTGGCACCTTCCGGAGGGGGGTAGTTACCGGCCCGCTGGTGGATATCGGCCTGGTTCATCCCGGCGGCAGCAACTTTGATTAATACCTCCCTCGCACCGTATTCCGGGACCGGCTCCTCGACAACTTTCACCTCACAGGGGTGGTCGACCGAGGGCTGATCGTGTCCTGCGGGGGTGTGAAACCGTACTGCAAACATGCCTTCATTGTCTCAGACCTGTGCTGGATATAACACCACAGATGCTCATCGCCCTACCCTTGCTGGGTGGTTCGTCTCGTCGCGAGGGTCATGGTCGCGTCATCTGAAGGTGCCGATCGGGATCAAGACCTGTATGATAGTGCGGTCAGGACGGTTGGCCGAGCGGCCGAAGGCGCTGGTCTTGAAAACCAGTAGGCGGTAACCCCGTCTCGTGGGTTCAAATCCCACACCGTCCGCTGTCAGTGGTCTGTTAACTCACGTGCGATGAGTCAGACAGACCGCAACGCACGGCCCCTCGACGCATCAGGCTACGTCGCTTCGCAGTCTGGACGTCGAGGGGCCGCTTCTGTGAGCGGTTCTGTGGATCGAACTAGCCGTTCAGTCGGGTGGTTTCCTGCCCGAAGCTGTCCAGCACGCTGGCGTTTTCAATGGTTGATGGCGTGTTGTATTCCTTGCCCTCGACAATGTCACGCATTGTCCGGCGCAGGATCTTGCCCGAACGGGTTTTGGGCAACGCGGAGACGATCTCAACATCTCGGAATGCTGCCACCGCGCCAAAGTCTGACCGAACTTTGGCGATCAGCTCTTCGGCCAGTTGCTCCTGAGAAATCTCGGCACCATCTGCCAAGACAACGTAGGCCACCGGTTTCTGACCTTTGAGCTCATCGGCCACCCCGATCACGGCACATTCGGCCACCGCGTCATGTTCTGCCACCAGACCTTCCAAAGTCCCGGTCGACAGCCGGTGTCCGGCCACGTTAATCACATCGTCCGACCGACCCAGGACGAAAATGTAACCATCCTCATCGATAAACCCGGTGTCCCCGGTGAGATAGTATCCCGGAAACGTTTCCAGATACGAGCGCTTAAATCGATCTTCCTCGTTCCAAAGTCCGATCAACGCCCCGGGTGGCAACGGAAGCTTGATGACGATATTGCCTTCCATCCCGTCAGCCACGGGTTCTCCGGCTGCATCCACGATAGAGACTTGGAATCCGGGCATCGGCACCGTCGGGGAGCCGGGCTTGAATGGGAGCTTTTCCAGGCCACGGGGGTTGGCCGCCACCGGCCATCCGGTTTCGGTCTGCCACCAGTGATCAACCACCGGCTTGCCAGTGATCTCGACAATCCAGTGGTAGGTGGCCTCATCGAGTCGCTCCCCAACCGAGAACACGTTCTCCAGACGAGACAGATCGTATTTCTTCACTTCCTCACCGCGCGGATCTTCTTTCCGGATCGCGCGGAATGCTGTGGGAGCCGCGTAGAGCATCTTCGCTCCGTATTCTTCCGCGACCCGCCAGAAAGCTCCAGCATCCGGGGTGCCCACCGGTTTCCCCTCGTAGAGCACGGTGGATGCCCCGGTGATCAGGGGTCCGTAAATAATATGCGAGTGCCCCACCACCCAGCCGATATCGGAGGCCACAAATGCCACCTCACCGGCATGCAGGTCGTAGATACGGGGCATCGACCACTCCAACGCGGTGGCGTACCCACCTTGGTCACGCATGACAGCCTTGGGCTTCGAGGTGGTACCCGAGGTGTGAAGCAGGTACAGCGGGTCACAGGAGGCCACCGGCACGGCCTCCGCGGCGCTAGCCGTGGCGACTGTCTCGTCCCAGTCCAACCATGATGGATCAAAGTCTCGGGCCTCTTCGTCGAACTGGGGCCGTTTTTTGACAATCACATACTCCGGTTGATGCTCTCCAGATTCGATGGCGGCCTTGATCGGTGGCAAGTACGGGATCTGTTTCGTGCGTTCGATCCCGCCAGACGCCGTGAGCACCACCTTCGGTTGAGTATCGTCCATTCGTGTGGTGATCTCTTTGGCAGCAAAACCGCCGAAGGTCACCACGTGGATCGCTCCCAAACGGGCACAAGCCAGCATCGCCACCGCCGCCTCGGGAATCATTGGCATATAGATCAACACTCGGTCACCCCGGGTCACGCCGAGATCCTGCAGAGCTCCAGCGGTTTGGGCGACCTCCTCCAGCAACTCCTGGTAGGTCACGGCTCGCTTATCCCCGGTGACCGCCGAATCGTAGTAGATCGCGATTCGATCACCGTGACCGGCAGCAACGTGCCGATCTAGGGCTTGAACCGTAATGTTGATTTCGCCATCAGGAAACCACCGCCAGTGGAACTCATCGGGTTGCTCGACTGCGACGCTGGGAGCCTTCTCCCACTGAAGCGACGCTGCGTTCTCCAACCAAAACTGCTCTGGATGGTCTGTGGCGTAGCGGTAGACATCCTGATAGGTCTGATTCGTCGTAACCTGCTGGTTCATCACATCATCTCCATGATTGTCGTTGTGATGGTGTCAATGCCTTCCTTGAGAGACAACATACAGCAGGAGTGATCTGAAGCACAATTGCTAGACTGGGGTCAGTCACGGACCGTCGCTTCATCTGGCTGTTTTGAAGATCGAGCCCCGGGTTAGCTATGCTAAGAGAGTTGTGCCTACCTCAGGGCGCATCTGGAGGCGTGCCAGAGCGGCCGAATGGACTTCACTGCTAATGAAGGGTCCGGGTTAAACCGGACCGGGGGTTCAAATCCCCCCGCCTCCGCGTATAACCCCGGGAACCGTCGAGTTTCCGGGGTTTTTCGTTGCAAATAAAGGGAGGTAGCGGAATTGGACCCAATCGTGTTCGTGTCATTTATGCCCCCAAAACGTCAGGTGATACGACAAAACTAGGATCACCGCGGTATCACAACCCACGCTTAACAGTGGTCGGTGGCACAGCAGACCCTAGAATCCCCGCGTGGCACATGAGACTATGGGGATATGAGTCAACAACTTGAATTCAACGGTCATTTGGCTCGGGCTGCTCGGGCCATTGCAGGTGTCAACCCCATGTACGTCGCACAGGAAGCGGGACTATCTCGCCAACAGCTCCGCGACTTCGAAAAGGGTGTGGGCGAACTTTCCGAGGCCGAGTCCCGCCAGCTCAAAACAACGTTGGAGCATCTCGGGGCCCGATTCATCACCGAGGATGCCCACGGTGGTCAGGGGGTGCGCGCCAAATTCCCCCGGAGCAAAGTGACCCAGGTGGAAAACTGGGAAGGTGAAGGCGGACCGGTTGGCGAGGACGACGCTTAGAGGCCTAGGCGTCGTCTTGGGGATTATTATCCTGTTGCGACAAGATTTGCATCAGGTCCATCGCTTCGGGCACCGTGAGCATGGTGTGCTCTGACAGGGTTTGGGCTGCCTCGTCAATGCGGTGATCACGCACCATCGCCCGTAACTGATCTCGTAGCCACGGTGGGAGGTCCTCACTCGAGAGTTGCACGGTGCCGTTATCGCGCATGACTTCGACCTGGAAGCCACGAGGCTCCGGGGTGCTGAAATCTTCGTTTTCCCACTCGACGGGAACCGTGAGGTCGGTCAGTTCCTGTTCTCCGTCCTCCGTTGCCGGGGACTGCTCCGAGCCAGCCTGATCAGCCGATGTAGCACCATCGGAGTCATCCGGTACTGAGCGGTCTGTCGGGGTCAGATCGTCCTGGTCGCGCTGGTCGTCCCGATCGTTTAGAGGAGTATTCTCAGCACTGTCACGTGCCATGTGGGGCGTGTCCGGTTCCGAGGACGACACGGCCTCGTCGATGCTGATCCATTCCTGTGGGTAGGACGCCAGGGCCTGCACATCCAGCATCGCATCCATCGAGGACACACCGGTCGCCTCACGGTACCGCATGGCGGCCTCCCGCATCTTACCGACGGCAATCAGTCGATAAACCTGGCGGTGGTCTTCTTCATCCAACCGCGTGGAGGCTTGCGCTGCGGTGATCGGTGAAATCCGTTCGGACAATCCACCACCGCGTCGCTGAGACCCGCCACCGGTCCCCGAGGAGGACCGAGACGGCTTGGAGGAGCCGTTATTTTTCTTCGCCACAGCGGCTACCCCGCGATACCCCAGGGCAACAAGAACAGCAACACCAAGGATGATGAGCACGGGGATCAGGTATTCCATGGGGACAATTCTACGGTCCCCTAGCGCATTCTGTCGCCCTCATGTGGTCACATGACCTACCCGCGACGATCGCGGATCCCCCGGGTGATCACAACGGCTACCACCAGCAACGCCGCGGTGAGGGTCAACACGATGGTCATCATCACGGTGCCCGGCCAACCGTGGGCATCCAACAACACTCCGCCGAGCCATCCGAAAAGACTCGATCCAGCGTAATAGCAGAGATTGTACAGCGCCGTGGATTGTGCCCGGCCGGCCACCGCGGCCGCACCCGCCCAGCCGGAGGCCACTGAGTGGGCGGCGAAAAACGCTCCGGTGAAAATGATCAGCCCCCACAAGATCGCCCACACATTGGGGACTAGTGTCAGCGCCACCGAGATCACCATGGCTGCCGAAACCGCTAGCAGCACCGTCGCTGGCCCGTAACGGGTGGCCAAACGCCCGGCCATCGGAGAGGTGACTATCCCCATCACGTAGGCCCAGAAGATCACGGAGACCACCGCAGCGGGCAAGAAAAAAGGTTCGGTCATCAGGTGGTATCCCAGGAAGTTGTAGATCGCAACGAACCCGCCCATCAGCAACATGCCCTGCAGATAGGTGACGATCAATTGCGGGGATTTCAGATTGCCGGTGATCGCCACCAACGCGTGTTTGATGCTGTGCCCGGAGGGTGTGAACCCTCTGGCATCGGGGCTGAGCAATAAGAATCCGATCCCTGAGATGCCGGCGATCACCACGACGATGAGCATCCCGACTCGCCACCCGGCCCAGTCGCCGATCGGCGTGGCGATCACCCGGCCGATAAGTCCGCCGATCACGGTGCCTGCGATGTAGGTTCCGGCAGCTTGGCCGGCATACTTGCGATCAACTTCCTCATTCAAATAGGCCATCGCCAGGGCCGGGACCCCGCCGAGACTGATGCCTTCCAGGAGCCGGAACACCAGCATGAGGTTGAACGACGGCGCAACCACCGAGGCAACGGCGAAGATCAAGGCCGCCATCAGCGCGATGGCCATGGCTTTTTTGCGTCCCAGACGATCACCAACGAAAGACCACGGGATCACCGCCAGCGCCAGCCCGGCGGTGGCCATCGAGATCAACAGTGCGGCTTGATCGGCGCTGATCTGCACATCCGCCGAGATCAGTGGTAGTAGCCCTTGGGGTGAGTACAATTGGGCGAACGTGGCGATCCCGGCTAACAAGAGGCCCGCCAATAACCGGCGGTATCCGGCGGTCTGAGGCACGTGCCCGTGCCACGCCCGGGTGGCTGTGTGCTGATCATCCACGATTCTCACCCACAGTCTGTCTCGCCTCCTGACCGGTCTGTTCGTCTCATTCGGTGGGTGCGGTACGGTGCCCAGCTGGTCGGTAACTGGAGTGCACCGTCATTCTCAGCCCGGCCTGTGGCCGAGCTCCCGGGGTTGGGAACTCCAGCGTCTGCCGAGGCTCGGCACAATCGGCACTGACTGACTAGAGTGTCTGCTGTGAGTTCTCAAACACCAGATGTCGTTGACCTATCCGAATCGTTTAAAGCCTACGATGTGCGTGGCATTGTCGGGTCCACCATCACCGATGACTCCGTGCGGGCGGTGGGAGCCGCTTTCGTGGATGTGCTCGAGCTGGCCGGTGCCACTATGCTCGTCGGTGGCGATATGCGCGCCTCCTCACCGGAATTCATGCAGGCCTTCGCCGACGGCGCGCGATCCCGCGGGGCCAATGTCACCAGCCTGGGGCTGATTTCCACCGACATGCTCTACCACGCCACGGGAGTATTGAACGCTCCGGGCGTGATGTTCACCGCCAGTCACAATCCGTCCTCCTATAACGGGATGAAGATGGCGCGTGCCGGGGCCAGCCCGATCTCGGCCGACACCGGCCTGGCCGAGATTCAACAGCTAGCCCAGCGCTACCTGAACGAGGGCGGGATTCCTGCGGTGGAAAACCCCGGCGAGTACTCCGATACCGAGACGTTGACTGACTACGCCACGTTTTTGCGCTCCCTGGTGGATCTGTCTCACATTCGTCCGCTGAAGATCGTGGTGGATGCCGGTAATGGCATGGCTGGCAAGACCACCCCGGCGGTGCTGGGTGATGAGCTTCTCGAGGCGCTACCGATCGAGATCGATCCGCTGTACTTCACCCTGGATGGTACTTTCCCGAATCACCCGGCCAACCCGCTGGAGCCGGAGAACCTCAAGGATGTGCAGGCACGTGTGCGCGAAACCGGCGCCGATCTAGGGCTGGCCTTCGACGGTGACGCCGACCGGTGCTTCGTGGTCGATGAGAACGGTGACCCCGTCTCGCCCTCGGCAATCACCGCGATCGTGGCTCAGCGTGAAATTCAGCGTGCTCAGGCAGAGGGTGAACAGACCCCGGTGATTATTCACAACCTGATCACTTCCCAGGCGGTCCCGGAGCTGGTGACCGCCAGCGGTGGACGACCGGTGCGCACCCGAGTGGGGCACTCCTTCATCAAGGCGGTCATGGCCGAGGAAAATGCTGTCTTCGGTGGTGAGCACTCGGCCCACTACTACTTCCGGGACTTCTTCAACGCCGACACCGGCATGTTGGCGGCCATGCACGTGCTGGCCGTGCTGGGTAGCACCGAACGGGCCATGTCCGACGTGGCCGAAGAATTCAACCCCTACATCGCCTCCGGCGAGATCAACTCCGAGGTTGCCGATAAGGAGGCTGCCACCGCGCGGGTGCTGGAGGCCTTCCAGACCGACTCTGCCGATAACGACCTCACGGTTGACCGGCTCGACGGGGTGACGGTGGCCTCCCAGTCCGGTGGCTGGTGGTTCAACGTTCGGCCTTCGAACACCGAGCCCTTACTACGGTACAACGGTGAGGCCCAGGACGAATCCGTGATGGCTGAGGTTCGTGATCGGGCCTTGGCCGCCATTCGCGATCAGTAATCCGGTCGGGTTCTTTACCCCGCCAGCGCCAAGGGAAGCACTCCGTGGGTGGTCTCGGCAAGCGCGGTCACCAGGTGATCGGGCACCTGAAAGCGCTGGTGAACCTGTGCGCGACGAAACGCCGAGTTCCCGCCCCGGACCGACACCACCGCGATCGGGCGCTGGTCCCCATCCCATTCGGCCAGTAGTTGTACCACCGTAGTGAGGACCGCCGCGGGAATCTATCGGTCGCCAGGGTTTTCAGCAATAACTCCAAATGGCTACGTTTCAGGGCCACCGCGGTCTCTGGCTGGGTGATCGATGTGGGACCGTGTTCGGTGAGATAGTCCAACACTCGGGGCGCCCAGGCGGATCACGAATCCCCGATCAGGATTATCGAATCCCATCCCCAGGGCCGAGGTGGCCACCAGGGCGGTCAGCTCGTTGTTGATGAGTTGCTCTTCCAGCAGCCGTCGCTGTGCCTGCTCGGCGAGGTTCCGGTCGAGCCCCGCCGATACGTGCTGGCCGTTGTGCGGATCCTCAGTGCCCTGGGTCATCGCACCGGCCTCATCATGCTGACATCATGCTGATAGAGCACCAGCCGGGCGATCAGGAAGAAAGCACCTCCCCGATACCCCGGAGCCACCACTGCCCCGTCATCGTGCTGAAATGTGCACGGTCACGGGGCAACGGTGACAGTCGGTGCTGACCGCCGTGTTCGAGGGTCAGGTGGAGTTATGCCTGCAGATCCGCCTTGAGCTGGTCGAGTCGCTCGCGCATGGCCTGTGGCAGGCTGTCGCCGAATTTGTCGAACCATTCCTCGATCAGTTCGACCTCGGCCTTCCATTCATCGCGGTCGACGTGCAACGCAGCATCAATTTGGCCCTGGGACACATCCAGGCCGGTCAGATCCAGCGAATCGCGGGTCGGGACGTGACCGATCGGTGTTTCGATCGCCTCGGCTTCGCCCTGCAGTCGCTGGACGATCCACTTCAGCACGCGAGAATTTTCGCCGAACCCGGGCCAGGCGAAATCGCCGTCGGCGGTGCGACGGAACCAGTTGACCAAGAAGATCTTGGGCAATTTCTCGGTGCCGATCTGATCTTCCATATCGAGCCAGTGCTGTACATAGTCACCGGCAGCGTATCCGATGAACGGCAACATCGCCATTGGGTCCCGACGTACCTCGCCGACCTGGCCTTCGGCCGCGGCGGTGCGCGCTGAGGACAGTGTGGCACCCTTGAAAACGCCGTCGGTCCAGCTAGTGGCTTCGGTGACCAGCGGTACCGTGGTCTTCCGGCGTCCACCAAACAGGATCGCGTCCAGCGGCACGCCATTGGGCTCGTTGTACTCCGGGGCCAGCATATCGGTCTGGGTGATCGGGGTGCAGAACCGCGAGTTGGGGTGGGCAGCTGGGGTATCGGAGTCCGGAGTCCAGTCCTGACCCCGCCAGTCAATCAAATGCTCCGGGGTGTCTTCGGTGAGACCTTCCCACCACACGCCCCCTTCATCGGTCAGGGCGACGTTGGTGAAGATACTGTTGCCCTTGGAGATTGCCCGCATCGCGTTGGGGTTGGTGGACCAACCGGTGCCGGGAGCGACACCGAAGAAGCCGAACTCGGGATTGACTACCCGCAGAGTGCCCTCCGCGTCCGGGCGGATCCAGGCAATGTCGTCACCCAGGGTCTCGGCCTTCCACCCTTTCACGGTCGGGTCGATCAGCGCGAGGTTGGTCTTACCGCACGCCGAGGGGAAGGCGCCGGTAATGTACCGGACATCGCCCTGCGGGCTGGTGAGTTTCAACACCAACATGTGCTCGGCCAGCCATCCCTCGTCGCGAGCCATGGCTGAGGCGATACGCAGCGAGTAGCACTTCTTGCCCAACAGAGCATTTCCGCCGTATCCGGAACCGTAGGAGACAATTTCGCGGCTCTCGGGGAAATGCACGATCCACTTCGTGTCATTACACGGCCAGGCGACATCCTCTTCGCCCTCTTCCAGCGGGGCACCCACCGAGTGCAGGGCAGGGACGAAGAAGGCTTCGGTCTCAGTCAGCCGGTCCAGCACATCCTGGCCAATCCGGGCCATGATCCGCATCGAGAGCACCACGTAGGGCGAGTCGGTGATCTCGACACCGAACTTGGGGTCATCGGCGTCCAAGTGCCCCATCACGAAGGGGATCACGTACATGGTGCGCCCACGCATTGAGCCGGCGAAGGCGTCGTTAAGGATGGCACGCATTTCCCGAGGATCCATCCAATTATTGGTGAATCCGGCGTCGGCTTTCTTTTCGGAGCAGATAAAGGTCCGCCCCTCCACTCGGGCCACGTCACTGGGGTCCGAGAATGCCGCATAGGAATTGGGGAACTTAGGATCGGTCAGCTTGGTCAACGTTCCGGCCTCAACCAGTTCCGCCGCGAGCCGATCATACTCCTCTTGCGATCCGTCCACCCAATAGATGGAGTCCGGCTGAGTACGCCCGGCGACCTCCTTGACCCAATCCAGCAGGTCACGGTAGGTCGTGGGCGCATTCTCCTCCAGTGCGGAGAGATCATTCGAGGCAACATGAGCAACCATGTGGGTCCTTAGAGTCTAGGGTCTCGGTTTAAACGGAGTCAGCACGCTCATCCACCCGATGCTGGGAGCTACCTCAGCCCACCAATCGGATCATCGCCACTAACACGCCGTTGTATCAGCACGTGATGAGTTCAGTGTTACTCCTGTGGCCAGTCTATCAGCGCCCCAGCGGAATTTCCCTCTTATTCATATCGGCCCCTTAGACGTCGCTGAGGTGTCGCTTGAGATCGTTGCGCGTCGAGACCTGAGGTGCGTGTTCACGCGGGTTTTGCCTCAATTTGGCATTCAGTTCTGATCCGCGTATAGTATTCAACGGTCATGATGACCCAGCGCCCTTAGCTCAGCTGGATAGAGCGTCTGTCTACGGAACAGAAGGTCAGGGGTTCGAATCCCTTAGGGCGCGCTTTTTATGTCCGAGATCACATCCGCCCTGATGTGGGTTTTCAGTTTTTGGAGCATTCCCCTTTGGGTATTCGGCCCGATCTGCGGACTTTGCCAATTACCACCAATTACCGCGGTTGATCAGCCCCGCGGTGCGATGAAATCCACCATGCGCGCATCCCGCCCATCCAGCTCCGCCCAACGCGCTGAGATCTCAAAAACTTGGATGCCCAGCGTGGGGTAATGCTCGGCCATCCGGATCACCGATTGCTCGTCAGAAGCGACCGAGGCCAGTCGCATCCCGAGGTCTTGTACCCACGGCATATGTCCCACCACACACAGTGTGCGCACAGATTCTTCGGTTTCATTGATCACCGATAGCGCCTGGGCCGCGGTGGCCTCATAAAGCCGTGGATCCAACGCCGGAGTCACCGCCTGCTCGCCGAGCTCGGAGAGAATCCAGGTGGTGGTCTGTCGGGTGCGTACCGCATCCGAGGTGATGATCTGGTCGGGGATCAGCCCCCGAGTCAGAAGCCACTTCCCCGCTTCCGGGGCGTCTTGAGCTCCGGTGGCTGATAAAGTGCGCTCATGGTCAGCCACCCCCAGACCGTGTTCGGCTTGAGCGTGCCGGATGATCACTAATGTTTTCTGCTGATCGTTACCTCGCACAGTCATCACGGCATACCCTCACTGCTATCGTGGCCACCCGATCTAAATGGAATATTCCGGAGCAGCCCAGACCACCACTTCGGGGTGCTCGTAGAAGCGGTACCCCTGACCGCGCACCGTCCGTACCGTGCCGGAGAGACGTCCCAGCTTGGAGCGCAAGCGGCGGATATGCACATCAATGGTGCGTTCATTGGGAACCTCATCGCTTTCATCCCACAGCGCGTGCAACAGCTCGTCACGATTCACCGTGCGGGATCCGTTGTCGATCAGGTAATTCAACAACTCGAACTCTTTGAAAGTCAGATTCAACGGCTCACCGTCCAGCAACACTTCGCGGCGGGCCAGGTCGATCAAGACACCGGGCTGACGTGTCGAGACGGGAGCTGGTGGCTGGGCCAAGTCAGGACGAACCCCGGCATTCATCGTCGGATCGCCCAGCACCTGCCGGACCACCTCGAGGTCATCACCGGCAGCTCCGGCCGGGGCAACGGCCACAGCTGCGTGAGTATCCGCCCCGGGAACCAGCGATTCCACGTAGTGGCGCAATTCATTGGCCAGCCTGGTCAGCGAGGTACCAGCCGCCGAGGCCAGTCCTTCATCCATGCCAACGTAGATCACGAATCCACGTGCTTCAGTTTCCTGCGCCACCGGCTGTAGACCCGGGTGGGCCTCGTCACGAGCCATCATGGTCGAGGGCTCACGCACCTGCCCGTCCGCGCGGGCATGATCAGATTGCATCGCCTCAGACTCAGCACGCCGAGAAGTATGATGCGCTTGCTCCTGGACCATCCGAGCTCGTTCGGCTCGACGGCGAGCATTGCGGACGGAAATGTGAACGTATCCTTGGGCTGAGCTGGACATAGAATGCAATTCCTTACACAGACTCTGCGACACTACGCTGTCCCCGATCCATCGCACTCCCATCGTGCGATTCATCCGGCGAGACGAGCGTCGCCTCGACAATGTTCTATCCCCTTAGATTCCCCCGTAACATTCCCGTAATGCAAGTACACGGCCCACCCATATCCCACATACTGAAATTCTCAGCCCTGAATATGAGAAAAATCACGCGTAATATAGCGATGCATTCCTTTTGGACCCAAGAAATCCCTGTATAGGATTACTCCGCCGTACCGTAGAGCCGGTCGCCGGCATCACCGAGGCCTGGAGAAATATAGGCCTGTTCGGTCAACCTATCGTCGAGTGCTGCCACAAAAAGATCGATGTCCATCTGGTGGTATGCCTCGTCGACCTTCTTCAACCCTTCCGGAGCGGCCACCAAGCAAATGCAGGTCACCCGCCGAACTTTGCGTTCGTGCAGGAAACGGATAGCCTCCACCAGCGTTCCCCCGGTGGCCAGCATCGGGTCGAGAACGAAACAGTGGCGTCCGGCCAGATCCCCGGGGAGTCGTTCGGCATAGGTGATGATATCCAAAGTTTCGTCATTGCGTTGCATCCCCAAGAAACCGACCTCAGCGGTCGGAGTCATCGTCATCATGCCTTCCAACATGCCCAGACCGGCCCGCAAGATCGGGACCACCAACGGACGGGGCGCGGCCAGACGGGCGCCTGTGGTCGCGGCAACCGGCGTGTTGATCTCGACCTCTTCCAAGGGTAGGTCCCGGGTGGCTTCATATCCCAGCAACGTCACCAGTTCGCTGGTGAGCTGACGGAAAATATGTGACGGCGTATTCTCATCGCGCAGCGCGGTGAGTTTATGGGCAATCAAGGGATGATCAACAACGTGGAATCGCATGCTCCAAACTCTACTCAACCCGACTGGATTTCCTGAGAACGGGCCCACGGCTAAGCTGTGATACGTGACCGAAACAGGAGCCTGTGATCCTCCCTGCGGGCCCGGCCCATTGCCGGACCGCGCCCAGCTCGAAATATGGATGCAAACTGCCATGGATCTTGCAGAAACAGCCACCCGCGCCGGCGACGTTCCCATCGGAGCCCTCCTCGTCAACCACACCGGCACTGTCATTGGCCAGGGCTACAACCGTCGCGAAGTCTCTGGCGACCCCACCGCTCACGCTGAGATGCTGGCCATCCGCCAGGCCGCCTCGGCTGATTGGCGTCTGGACAACTCCACGTTGATCGTCACGCTCGAGCCGTGTGCAATGTGCGCTGGGGCAATTGTGGCCGCCCGGATCCCCCGCGTGATCTTTGGCGCCTGGGAACCCAAGACCGGCGCCTGTGGATCAATTTTGGATGTTCTGCGGGAGCCACGATTCAATCACCAGGTCGAAGTCATCGCCGGCATCATGGCCGAGGAATCCGCTACTCTATTGCGCACCTTCTTCCGCGCGCGCCGCTAAGCACATCGACTCAATTGGAGAGTGCACGCAATGTCAGCTATGCTGTGTGGGTCAAGTTTCCTCCGGGAAACTTCAGGTAGCGTGTCCGAGCGGCCGAAGGTGCGACACTCGAAATGTCGTGTACGGTAACCCCGTACCGAGGGTTCAAATCCCTCCGCTACCGCCGAGTTACGGTCCCACGACATAGTTCTGGCTATGTTGTGGGACTCTTTTATGCACTTTTATGCACCTCGGGGTCCTGGTCGGCTACTGTGTCAGGTTATGACGCTGTTCACCGTGAGTTTTCCACTATTGAGACCACCTGTCTCCAATGCGTCACTATCATTATTCTGATCAATAATGTTCTGCATCACTGACAAACGCACTCACTCTTCACCACAACGACAAGGGGCCGAATTTATGAGCACCAAACCGCTGGTCGAAACCACGGGGATCGAGGTTATCGCCCCCGAGCAACGCACCGCTAAACCCGCCGACCTTTTTAAACCCTGGTTTGCCGCCAATATTTCGGTCTTCGGCATGAGCTACGGCGCCTGGGTTTTGGACTTCGGCATTTCGTTCTGGCAGGCCTTCGTTGTGTCGATCATCGGTATTGTCGTCTCGTTCTTACTCTGTGGCCTGATCGCGATCGCCGGGAAACGTGGCTCTGCCCCCACCATGGTGCTCTCACGGGCAGCCTTCGGCGTCCACGGCCAAAAAGTTCCCGGCCTGATATCCTGGCTGACCTCCATCGGGTGGGAAACGTTCTTGGCCATCTCTGCGGTGCTGGCCACCACTGCGGTGTTCAGCACCATGGGTTGGGGGGATGGCACCGGGATTCAAGTGATCGCGGCTCTTTTTGTCTCCGCTGTGATCGTCGCCGCCTCGGTGGCCGGTTACCACACGATCATGAAGCTCCAGGGATTTTTGACCTGGTTTACCGGCGTGGTCACCATCATCTACCTCATCCTGGTGATCCCCCAGATCAACTTCGCTGCGGTGTTGTCCACCCCACCGGGAAGCTTGCAACAGACTATCGGCGCCATGGTGATGGTCATGACCGGATTCGGCCTGGGGTGGATCAATATCGCCGCCGACTGGTCGCGCTATCAGCCCCGTTCCGCCTCTGACGCTGCGATTGTCTTCTGGAATACCCTCGGTGGTGCCGCGGCTCCGATCATCCTGGTCACCATCGGACTGTTATTGGCCGGCTCCGACCCTGTCCTGATCGATGGAGTCGCCGAAGACCCAGTGGGCACGCTGACACTGCTACTGCCTACCTGGGCGATCATCCCGTTTTGGCTGACTGCACTGCTGGCCCTAGTCTCCGGGGCGGTGCTGGGCATCTACTCCTCCGGGCTGACCCTGCTCAGCCTAGGTATTCGAATCCCCCGCCCGGCGGCAGCCGGCATCGATGGGCTGATCCTGACCGTGGGGACCATCTGGGTGGTGTTCTTCGCCGAAGACTTCCTCGGCCCATTCCAGTCCTTCCTGATCACCCTCGGTGTACCCCTGGCTGCCTGGGCCGGCATCCTCATCGCAGATATCCTCACCCGGCGCGTGGACTATCACGAGCCCTCCCTATTCAACCCCCGCGGTCTTTATGGTTCCTGGGACCTGATTTCCCTGGTGACTTTCGTCATCAGCTCGATCATCGGCTGGGGACTGGTGATCAACCAATTCGCCGCCGAGGCGCCGTGGAACAACTGGCAGGGCTATTTCCTGGGGCCTCTGGGCGGAAAAGACGGCGACTGGGCCTACTCCAACCTTGGTGTGATTGTTGCACTGGTGCTCAGCTTCGTCGTCACCTTCCTCGCACGTCGTCCGATCATTCGCGCCCAAGAAGCTCGCGCTCGTACACTCCAGCAACAAGCCGACCAACACGACGGGGAGCCCCACCCCGATCTCTCGGCGTAGCACTCCCCGAAGGTCGTGAGACTGCACGAGACCCCCTCACGAGGCCACGCTGGTCTCAATTAGGCCTGGCGACGGTGGCGCATCAGCACCCACCCCAGTCCGATCGACAGCGCTGCCAAACCGAGCGCTCCCAACGTGATTGTCGCACCGCTTGCCGCCAAGGTTCCCTCGCTGTCTTCAGTTGCCTGGGAGTCCTCAGCTGAGGTGTCGCCTTCGGTATCCTGAGCTTGGTCCTCACCGGCATCCTGGCCAGAATCCTCACCAGATTCCTTGTCAGAGCCGGCCTGGTCATCGGTGTCAGTGTCGTCACCGTCGGTGTCGTCACCATCGGTGTCGCGACCGGGCTCTTCACTCGGTTCTTCGGTCTGATCCTCGATCGGTTCATCAGACGACTCACCGTCACCAGGCGCATCAGTCGGGTCCTCAGTCGGCCCCTCCTGAGCAGCTTCAACGGTCAGCGTGAAGGTGATCTCATCAGCGGAGTCACCAGACTCATTCTGAGCCCGCACCGAAACCTCGAAACTTCCCTCATCGGTCGGAGTTCCTTCAATCGCGCCGGTCTCAGCGTTGTAGGACACGCCCTCGGGCAAGCCATCAACGGTGATATCCAGTTCAGCATCGGCCGGCTCGACCGAAACGGCGATCGGGTCGATCTCTTCGTTGATGGTCACCGTCTGATCAGCGATCTCGGCGATACTCACCTGCAGGTTTTCTGGTTCCGGCTCAATGACGAACCGCACCGACTGGGTGTCTTCACCAGCTTCACCAGTAGCCGTCACGGTAGCGGTGAAGGTTCCCGCCTCAGTCGGAGTTCCCGAAATGACGCCGGTTTCACCGTCATAGCTCAGACCACTCGGCAGACCGGAGATCGTGACCGTCTCCGCGTTGTGCGTTACGACCTGAACATCCTCAATGGGCTCGTTGACCGTACCGTGAACGTCGGAGATCGGGTCCACACGCACCGGTGCCTGTGGCTCAGACTCGTCAGCCTCACCCACGCGGACCTCGTCGGTCCGTAGCATGGTGCTGCGCGCGCTCAGGGAGATAGGCACGGTGTACTGGTCCGACTCAGGAATGTAATTCCGTGGGATCGAGGTGTCGTAGCTGGGCGCGTCGAAGGAGTCCAAGGTCGGCGAGTAGGTGTTGATCGTGACCTCGCTGTCGTCCACATCGAACTGCAACAGGCGCATGAACCCGGTCCGGCGCTCTCCGTCAACCTCATAGTTCTGGTAGTCGGCCAGCATTTCGAAGCTGGGTGCACCAGGACCGTTGTGGTTCACGTTCCAGGCGGTACCGTGATAGTGACCCGACAGCACCATCACGACGTTCTCGTTGGGCTCGACGACCTCATCGCGAATGTAGAACCCCTCACCCCCCAGGAACCCGTGGAAGCCATACGGCGCGATCCCCGAGATGGAACCGTCATCGTTATTCGAAGCCTGCAGGTAGGCGTGGGTGAACAGTAACCCATCGCGATCGGGGAAAGACTGGAAGATCTCACTGGCCCACTGCCGCATCTCGCGACTGTGACCGTACGGCAGGTGCACGGCAACGAAATCCTGTCCCGCAGCCGAGAACAGGTCGTAGTGCGCCGCGTTGTCGCCTTCGGCCCAGGGGCCACCGTATTCGGCATTCTCCCAAGTATCCGACAGCGCCTCGTAGCGCTCCGGTCCGAAGAACTCGTTGTACAGCGAGTTATCTTCCCGGCCCCACTTATTATCGTGGTTACCCGGCAAAATACCGTTGGGGACCCCGCCATCATCCAGGATCTGCTGCATCTGCGAGGCAAAACCGAACTCCTTGCGAGCGTGCTCGGCGGAGTGGTTGAGGTTCATGTAGTTTTCGATGATGTCACCGGTGTGACCGGTGTAGGCAATCTTGCGATCCTCAGCGTTGTCCACGATCCACTCAACCTGGTCGCGGTAGACCTGACCGAAGCGCTGGGCTACTTCCGGATCCTCAGACACGGCCCCCTCAGCGAGGAACTGCGTGTCCGTGATGTGGGCAATCGAAAAATCATAGGTGCTGGGATCGCGGAAGCCACCCAGTGCCGGGGCGTCGGTGGGGTTCCACTCGGTGGAACCGGTCATGTGTGGATCCTCGCCCACCACGGCCACGTAAGCCAGTCCCTGATCGTTGAAGGCCTGGGTGCCTAGCAACGCGCTGAGCTCGGTGTTCTCGGGGGCCTGCCCCTGCTCATCGGCGGCCAGCTCCCACTCGCCTGCCTGCTGATCCCAGACCATCAGCTGGACTTTCCGGTTGGGGTCCACCACGGCGGTGACGGTGATGATCTGGCCGGCCCGAGCATTGTCGACCTGGTAGATCTGGTACGGCTGTCGCCCCGGGCCCTCAGAGTTGGTATCCAGCGTCTGCTCGTCCAGCTGTGCTACCTCGCGGGGTGCCTGCTCGTAGGACTGTTCGGTGGGGTTGACCAGCTCTTCGTCAAAGGTGCCCGAGATAACGTTGAACTGGATCTGATCCTGCTCGTTCTGATCAGTCTGCTGGCCTTCATCATTGGACTGCCCTTGGTTGCTCGCCGTAGCCGGTGTCACCGCAACGTTGGTGATAGTGGAGGTTGCCACCAGAGCGCCAGCCGCAACGGCCGCGCACGTAGCGCGCAATGCCAGGCCGGCAAGTGACAGGGTTCGTGGTTGATCTGCGGGGTGTGGTGATGGTGAAAAGCGCATAGTCCCTAGGGTAAAACCACCAGTGATACCGGAAGTTAATCCACACCTTAACGTTCGGAGAATTGCTGACCAGCCGAAGACGAACACCCTCTCGGTGCTCTCGCGACAGCTCCGTGCTGTGAGCAACGTCCGACGACACCAGGTTCACCGTCAGGGCACCCGTGTGGCTCGGCTTGCCACAGCGTGGCCTATCACAGCTCGGCCCCGGAACCCGCCACAACCGCAGATCCCGGGGCCGAGCAGCGATGTCACGACACATTAGGACAGGTGACGCTCCTGGGGACCGTTGTATTCCGACAGCGGGCGAATCAGCGAGTTATTGGCACGCTGTTCCATGACGTGGGCGGTCCAACCGGTCAACCGGGCAGCGATGAACAGCGGGGTGAACATCTCGATATCGAAGCCCATCAGGTAATAGGTAGGCCCCGCCGGGTAGTCCAGGTTGGGTTTGATATCTTTGGCCTCCGACATGGCGGTTTCCAGTCCGTCGTACAGGCCCATCAGCTCTCCACGACCGTAATAGTCCACCATGGCATCCAAGGCCTGTTTCATGGTCGGCACGCGCGAGTCGCCGTTCTTGTACACCCGGTGGCCGAAGCCCATGACCTTCTTCTTGTCGGCCAGGGCCTGTTCCATCCAGCTCTTGGCCCGAGCAGCGGCCTCTTCGCGGGATTCCTCGGTACGGATGCCGATCTCCTCGAAGGTGTGCATCACGGCCTCGTTCGCCCCACCGTGGAGCGATCCCTTCAGAGCCCCGATGGCACCGGTGATCGCTGAGTGCATATCGGCCAAGGTGGAGGTGATCACCCGCGCGGTGAAGGTGGAGGCATTGAAGGAGTGCTCGGCGTAGAGGATCATCGACACTCGGAACGCATCCACGACCTCGGGGGCCGGCTCTTCGCCAAAGGTCATCCACAAGAAGTTCTCGGCGTAGTTGAGATCATCGCGGGGCTCGATGATCTCCTGACCACGCCGGCGGCGCTGATCGTAGGCCACCACGGCCGGGAACGCCACGAAGATCTCTTGGGCCTTGGCCAGCTCGGTCTCCGGGGAGGAGTCTTCCGAACGATCGTCGCGGGCACCCAAAACGGAGACGGCGGTCCGGCCCACATCCATCGGATGGCAGTCGGTGGGCAACAGGTCAATGGCTTCTTTGACCGCTGGGTCCAAGGCCCGATTGGCGCGTTCGAATTCGGTGAACGCAGCCAGTTCTTCCTCGGTGGGAAGCTCGCCCGTCCACAGCAACAGTGCTACTTCTTCAAAGGACTTCTCTGCGGCCAACTCCTGGACCGGGTACCCGCGGTAGAGCAGGGAATTAGTCTCAGCGTTGACCTTGGAGATGGCGGTGTAGTCTGCGACAACTCCGGCCAGTCCTTTCTTGATCTCGGTGTTCTCACTCATGGTTGAGAGTATTCCTTCCACATCTAGTGCCCTCCGCGACCAGAGGTCTAGAGGTTCTCAGCGTTCTGTTCAATGTCCAACCCGGGCACCTGGAAGTTGAAAATTCCGGTGTCGAAGGTGTTGTAGGCCTCGTAGTCCACCAGCTCGTATAGCCTGGCGCGGGTGAGCATCTGGTCCACGGCGGCTTGCTGCGTCCCCGAGGAAGCAATCTCATCCAACACCCGTTCGGCGGCTCCCATGGCTGAGCGTAGCAGTGTGACCGGGTAGATCACCACTGCGATACCAGCATCAGCCAGCTGCTGGCGGGTGAATAGCTCGGACTTACCGAACTCGGTCATATTGGCCAGCACCGGGACATCCACGGCCTGGCAGACCTGCTCGAATTCGCTCAGGTCCTTCATCGCCTCCGGGAAGATCGCATCCGCTCCGGCATCGACCAGTGCCTTGGCCCGATCAATGGCGGTGTTCAGGCCTTCCACGGCCCGGATGTCGGTGCGGGCCATGATCAGGAAGTTCTCATCGATCCGGGCATCAGTCGCAGCAGCAATGCGTTTGATCATGGTCTCGGTGTCGACTACGTTCTTACCATCTAGGTGTCCGCACCGCTTCGGGTTGAACTGGTCCTCGATGTGGGCCCCGGCCAGGCCGTTCAGCTCCAACATTTGCACCGTTCGAGCCACGTTCATCGGCTCGCCAAATCCGGTGTCAGCATCCACGATGGTCGGCAGGTCAGTCATCCGGGCGATCTGCCCGGCGCGGGTAGCCACCTCAGATAGGGTCGTCAGCCCGATATCGGGTAGCCCCAGGTCATTGGCCAGCACCGCGCCGGAGACGTAGACGCCATCGAAATTCTTTTCGGCGATCAGCTTGGCGCTGAGCGGGTTGAATGCTCCGGGAAACTGCACGGCAGCCCCGGGTTTGAGAATCTCCCGCAGGTGTTGACGTTTCGCTTCGGGGGCGACGGTGGAGTACAACATAGCGTGTCATCCTCTCCTTACGACATACATCGGTCAGGCACGACCAGATCTAGAACAATCCCCGAGGATCATCGGCCGGATTGATCACACCGGCTGTCGCGCGAATGTTGAGCTGTCCCAGCTCACCGGCCGGCAGGTTTTCCAGATCCTGGACCACCGACAGGAAGCGCTGGATCTCTTCTTCATCTACCACACCCTCAGCCAGTGCGCGGAACTTGTTGATGTACTGCTCGCGACCGAAGGGACGAGCACCCAGCGGGTGCGCATCGGCCACAGCGATCTCGTCGGTGATCACCGATCCGTCGGTCAGGGTGATGGTCACCGAACCGCCGAAGGCCTTCTCATCTAGATCAAGCGAGTGGTACCGACGGGTCCATTCCGGGTCTTCTTCGGTGGTGACTTTGTGCCACAGGGCCACGGTATCCTCGCGACCGGCACGCTCGGGCGCGTAGGAATCGACGTGGTGCCAGGTACCATCCTGCAGAGCGACGGTGAAGATATAGGGCACCGAGTGGTCCAGGGTCTCCCGCGAAGCGGTGGGATCGTACTTCTGCGGGTCGTTGGCTCCGGAACCGATCACGTAGTGGGTGTGGTGCGAGGTGGCGATCTTGATCGATTCAACGTTGGCCGGATCGGCCACCTCGGGGTGCTCGTGGTGCAACTTGCGTGCCAGATCGATCCAGGCCTGGGCCTGGTACTCGGCGGAATGCTCCTTGGTGTAGGTATCCAAAATGGCCAGCTTGGCTTCGCCAGCCTCGGGCAACGGGACGGTGTATTCAGCGTCCGGGCCATCCAGCAACCAAGCGATCACGCCATCCTCGCCTTCGTAGATCGGCACCGGCGAGGTCTGCCCGCGCAGGGCACGGTCCATAGCTTCCACGGCCATCTTGCCGGCAAAGGCCGGTGCGTGCGCCTTCCACGTGGAGATTTCGCCCTTCCGCGACTGACGGGTCGCGGTGGTGGTGTGCAACGCCTGCCCGATGGCCTGGAAAATGGTCTCCACCTCGGCCTTGAGCACGGTTCCGATACCGGCTGCCGCCGAAGGGCCCAGGTGGGCAACGTGATCGATCTTGTGAGCGTGCAGACTGATCCCCTTGACCAAATCGACCTGGATCTCGTACCCGGTGGCCAGACCGCGGATCAGATCGTGGCCGGAGGCCCCCACGTGTTCGGCGGCGGCCAGAATCGGCGGGATGTTGTCTCCGGGGTGCGAGTATTCGGCGGCCAGAAACGTGTCGTGGTAGTCGAGCTCGCGCACGGCCACGCCGTTGGCCCAGGCTGCCCATTCCGGGGAGGTTTTTGTGTCCACGCCGTAGATCGAGGCCCCGGAACCACTGTGGGAAGCCTGATGTGAGGTGGCCTGCGCGCGGGCCGAGACGATCGGAGCGCGGTTCAGTGAGGCAATGGCCACCGCGGCGTTGTCGATGATCCGGTTGATGATCATCTCGCGGACCTCCTCGGTCACCTCGACCTCGTCGGCGGCAACGCGAGCGAGCTGATAAGCCAGTTGCTCTTCTCGGGGCAGGTTCTCTTCGGAGCGGTA
Source organism: Auritidibacter sp. NML100628 (assembly GCF_003185985.1). Taxonomy (NCBI): domain Bacteria; kingdom Bacillati; phylum Actinomycetota; class Actinomycetes; order Micrococcales; family Micrococcaceae; genus Auritidibacter; species Auritidibacter sp. NML100628. The sequence continues at coordinate 2,158 of NZ_QHLP01000018.1, read as the reverse complement.
AACCCGTACTGTGTGGTCTTTCATGATGTTCTGTCACATGTCCTTTCATGATCTGCCGCAATGGCGGCGTTGAATGCGGGGGTCAGGGCGTGGTCAAGAATGTGTTGGAGGGCGTGGTGCAGATGGAGGGTGGTCGCGGCTTGGGCAACATCGGGATCACCGTTGGCCACGGCCCGGGCGATCTCTGCGTGTTCGGAAGCTGAGGCGCGCAACCGGTCCGGATCATCTTGGGCCATCAGTCGCACCCGTTGCAGGTGGATCCGCAGATTTCTCACCGCGGCGGTGATATATGAGTTCTGCCCGGCCTGGTCGAGCCGGTCATCAAGCTGGGACACCAGCTGATAATAGGGTTCGGATTCCAGTGTGTGTCGCCGGGCAGCGTTCTCAAAAGCTTCGGCCAACTCCACGAACGGCTCACGGTGCATCTGATCAGCACTCGCGGCGGCTCGGGCGATCGCTGTTTCGAGCAACCGGCGCAACTCGAACATGTGACGCACTTCCGGCAACGAAACATCGGAGACCGTGGTGGCTCGAGTCCCCTGCTGGGTGGCCAAGCCGTCAGCGACCAGCCGGGCAATGGCTTCTCGCACCGGTGTGCGGGATACACCGAGTCGCTCCGAGAGTTCTACTTCAGCCAGTACCTTTCCCGGGGCTAAGGTCCAATGGATGATGTCATCCCGAAGTGTTTCGTAAGCTAGGTCACTTGCTCTCACATCACCCCAGTGTATACACAGTCGTGCTCGAGACCGATACCTCATGGCACTTTTCCCAAACATCAGCCAGCGCCCCACGGTCGATGTATACATCGGGGATCGGGGTGGATGAGGATGAGGACGATGGCCAGATGGCCACTGGATAGTTGGACTGTCTCCCGGGGCATAGCAAACTGCCCAGATAAATGGTCGGCTTCCTGGTTTTCTCGTCCGCGGCAAGGGAGGGGTTGCTTTCCCTCATGGCTGAGTCGTCAAGGTCCTCATGGGTGCCTGGTCGTTATGCGTGAAGGACTCGCCGTCGGTCACCACGAAGGATTCCTGATCGGGCAGGTCCCACACATCCAGCGGGTCGATGGTGGTCTCGTCCTGCTCCATTCACCCTCATATTTGTCAGTGTTAACCCCATCGATTCGAGCTTCGATCCCAGCGACCACATCACCGATCAGCTCCCGGTATAGCCCTGGTCGAACTCCACGGATGCTACGGCCGAGGGATCGGGGATATCTACACTCACCGTGACGGTGACATCACCGCCCCACGAGGAGTCGTTTGTACCTTCAGACCCGTGAAACACAGAGATTCCAGGCAAGGCAGACATCACCACCGGTGGGGCCCGTATCGAGTGCTCCAGGTCCTCGGCAGCGGTTTGGAGGTACGCTTCGGTTGTGGAAGTGCTCGTCCAGTCATCAAACACCACGCCCCGCTGACCAGCGGTGGCGAGTTCAAACGTGACCGTGTGCTCCCGTCCGCCCTGGGTCAAAACCGCCTCCACAGGAATGTGGTGCATCGTATTTGGGGGTGTGGGAGGGGCCTGAAGTTACCGGTTTCGTGATGGCTTCGCCCGGTCCGTTGGGCGTTGGTGGGCGGGTGAAGAATGCGAGTATGTTTTCTGTTCGGGGTTTGCGTGTTCGTCCGAGTCGTTTGAGCTCCTCCAGTCATCGGCGACTGGATCGTATGGGCCGGAGATGACTTTGTGTAACAGCGTTGTGCCGTCGCCTCTCTCGGGTGCTGTAGGCGGTGACGATGTCCTGGTAGAGCCCCCAGGTCACGTCGACAACGGTGAAGCCTGGGTTAGCCAACAGGTTCATGATTGCTTCCTGTTCCGTTGTTGTGATGGGGGCTTGGGCAGAGGGTGCCTGTCAGCAGGGTCTTATCTGCCCGGTGCAGCGGGCCAGCGGGTTGTCGGGTTGCTGGGTTGTCGGGCGGGCCACGACGGACAGTCGTCTGGTGCTGAATCCCACACCGTGAGGGATCAACCGAGCAGAGGACATACTGGCATTTTTCACCCGCCCACTAACGCCCAACGGGCCGGCCTAAGCCCGTTACATTCATTTGTAGGTCCTCATCAGAGGATCTGGTCGCTGGTCCTGGTATGGTTTTTTTGCCCTGTCATCGATGATCCGGGGGGTGTTGCCGCCAGGAGTCCAGGACGCGCGTTGACTGCT
>NZ_QHLP01000017.1:0-59023 GCF_003185985.1 Auritidibacter sp. NML100628 | reverse complement strand
GCGTGACCGGCCCTTCCACCGGCGTCCCGTCCGGGCCAGTGACCTTCCCAGAGAGTCTGTCCTGGACATAGTCGCGAAGCCGCAGGTTGGCCACCAGCTTCGCGGTCTTGGGTCGTTTCGCGGCCTCCTGGGCTTTCCATTGGGCCACCGTGGCGCGATACTCCAGCTTCCCGCTGCGGGTAGCAGCGTTGCGGCGCAACTCCCGACTGATCGTGCCCGGATCCCGCCCAAGGGTACGCGCGATCGACCGGACACCGCGTCCCTGAGCACGCAAGATCGCGATCTCCTCTCGCTCCTCGAAACTGAGATAACGACCAGTTGGCTCCGTCAACGTCAGCGGTGGCATACCGCCAGCGTGACGGAACCACCGCGGTCCGACCGGCACCGACACCCCCACCGCCAGCGCTGCCTCCGCTGTCATGACCCCGGCCGCGATCAGGCGCCAGAATTGTCGCTGCACCGCCCTCGATGGCTGCGGTCTGCCCGGAGAACGCATTGCTGGCCGCAACGCCCGGTCCGCGCGCCACTGCCGCCGCATCCCCTCCGGGACCTCGCTGATCTTCATGCTCCAGTCCTTGGTCACCATCCTTGAACACCTTTCTCACCTCAAGGTGTTGCGACGACCAGTTGAATCCGCCCTGCGAGCCACGGTCGCTGTGATGGACTAACCCATCCAGGGCTTGGTCCTTAGCACTGAGCAGCGCGTGCTCTAACGCTTCCAAGGGCAGCGCATCAGTACGCATCGTCGTGCGGGTCGACCAGCCCACGATCTTACGACTGAAGGCATCCGTGACAAACGCGGTGTAGCAAAACCCGCTGGTGGTGCGCACATAGGTTATATCCGCGACCCACAGCCGGTTGGGTGCTGTGACGCCAAAGTCCCGGTTGACCAAATCTGGCCGCTGATCCGGGACCTTCGCAGCGATGGTGGTGTGGGGTTTTCGTCCTCGCACCACACCGCTGAGTCCCGCCAGGCGCATCAGCCGAGCCACTTGGTCACGGCCCACGTCCCAGCCAGCACGTCTCATGGCATGCCACATTTTGCGCACCCCATAGACCCCATAATTGGCTTGGTGCAGCTCTTTGACCACTGGGATCAGGGCTGCATCCCGACGCGAACGATCACTGGCAGGACGGGCTTTCGCCGCCCGATAGCCACCTGAGGTGATGAACCCACGGTCTGTCGCACCCAAAACACGACAGATGGACTCGACTCCGAAACGATCCCTGAACATGTCAATGTAAGCAATCATCTCGTCGTGGGGCGGTCGAGTTCCGCTGCGAAAAAAGCTGACGCCGTCTTGAGGATCTCATTGGCCCAGCACAGCTCCGCGTTCTCCCGCTTCAGCTTCCGGATTTGCGCTTGGGCATCCGTGGACACCCCTGACTTCTGACCGGTATCCACTTCAGCTTGTTCCACCCAACGACGCAACGTCTCTGTCGCGATACTGAGCTTGGGCGCGGTTTCACGAATCACCACATACCGGCTCGGCGCGTCTTCATCTTCGAGCCGATCAAACACCATGCGCGTGGCACGATCTTTAAACGACTGCGGGTATTTGGTTGGCATAGTTCTATCCTCTCATTTTAGGACGGAACAAAACCCAGGACGGTTCAAACTGTTCACACACTTCTGATGGACTTGCTTGGGGATGCTCACAAGGTTATTGCGGTTATGCACCCAGCGAGGATCCCATTTCCGTTTCGTAATGTTGGACTGCTCGACAATATGATGCCACTGATTGTTTTTCGGAGTAGAACCTGCAATGTCCTTTTTGAATGCAGATAAGGTCCGGTATCCACCTTTTGTTGTGGCTCTGACTCCGGCCCTAATCGTCTGTGTCGCCAGGGCTCTTGCGCCAGAGCGAAGGGCGATCGGAAGTAATGCGCGTGCGACTGCCAGCAATCCAACGGCTACCAAAGGAATTGGATCAGAAACTACGGGGAACTGCGCGCCTGTTGTATCTACTACCTGCGTAATCGTGTTGTCTTCGATTTCGTAGTGAGTTGGCAGCCTCGTACCATCAGCATCCACTGACCAGGCGGTCTGATAAGCACCGACTACTTCCCAGCCTTCTACTACTTCGAAGTCGCCTGCCAATTCTTCCTCGGTAGCAACGTCTTCGCTACCAACCTGAGTTTCTGAGTCGAACGCCTGGTGGCCCTCAGTAGCAATCTCTTCGCCGTCAACCCAATCGGTTCCTTCTGCGTCTTCGTTATCCTCAGGAAGGACGTCCGCCAAACTCACCGGTTCATTTTCCACAGCAGTCGGAGTTGGAGCAAGAACAAAAACAGTGCCCTGGTCGCTCTGCTCGAGAACTGCACCATCCGGAAGATCAATTTCATATGAATACCGGTGTTCGGAGGTATCACTATAGTCTTCATCTGCGACCGTAAGAATTCGAGCTAAGCCCTCATCTCCTGCTTCAACGATCACGTCGAGTCCAGGAATGACATCCGCGAAAACTGCGGTTCCGTCATCACTCACGAGACCTTCTGCAGCCCCGGAGGGAAGTGAAATATTAGGGTAAGCATCCCCCAGAAGAACTTCACCACCCTCCACTGCAACCCCTGATTCAGCGAGAAGAACCCCTTCGCTGACTTCAATAAAAGGTGCTGTCTCGGAAAGCTCAGCGCCTACAGCATCAGCAGTAGACAGTGCTAACTGAGAGGATTCAGCTACATCCACTTGAACGTCATCTGCATCCCAGAGCTCAGCGTTTCGCAGAGCACGGCTCGGATCGTGGCGAAGACCAGCAGAAACGCAAACATCACGTGCAACACCACCCGCAACCAGCGCATCACCGACTCCACCGGAGCCGGATGGCCGGTGGTCAGATGCGCTACGGGCTCGGGTGTCGCAACGGTCACGTGTTGTCAGCGTAGTCGGGTTTCTCACCGAGTGCATCAACCAAAAGGTTGAGCCAGGTTCCAACCGGTTAGCCGATGTGTCTGCTCTTCCTCACGCGAAGACTAGAAGGCATAGCTGGTGAGTCAACGAAAGGAACCCCATGTTTCTTGCTGTTCGTGAAATATTCCATGCCAAAGGCAGGTTCAGCCTGATCACCGCAGTGATCGCGATGATGACCCTGTTGCTGATTATGCTGACCGGGCTCACCGCCGGACTCGGCGCCCAGAACACCTCCGCGTTGCAGGCCCTGGACGCCGACCGGGTGGTGTTCTCCGCAGAACAAAACCCAGACGGCTCTACCGCCGACCCCAGCTTCGCCAATTCCCAGATCACCGCCAGCCAGGCCGAGGACTGGGCCGAGACCAGCGGTGTAGATCAGGTCGCCGGTCTGGGCGCCAGCCAAACCACGATGGAGACCGACTCCACCTCCTCGATCGCCCTACTGTCTCTGCCGGAGGGAACCGCGATCCCCTCAGGGGAAACCGTTCGGCCCGGCACCGCTCTGGTGTCCCAGTCGGTGGCGGATGACCATGAGTTGCGCGTAGGCGAGACCATCACGGTCGGCTCTGGACAGGTCGAGGTCGCTGGTATCAGCGAGGATGAGTACTACTCACACTCCCCAGTGGTCTGGACCGACACCGACACCTGGGCGGCCGCCACCCATCAGCACGCTGATGCCGAGACCGTTGTGGGCACCGTGCTGTTGGTCCAGGGCACCGAGCCTGACGAGGCCGATGGCCTGTGGTCCACCACCGCCGAAAACACCGATACCCTGGCAGTGACCACCCAGGAATCTTTCTCCGCACTTCCGGCCCACCAATCCGAACAGGGTTCGCTGGTGAGCATGCAGGGCTTCCTCTACGTGATTTCTGCTCTGGTCATCGTCTCCTTTCTGACCGTCTGGACCTTGCAACGCACCCGCGAGCTCTCGGTGCTTCGCGCCCTGGGAGCCTCCGGGAGCTATCTGTTCAAAGATGCCCTGGGCCAAGCCGGCATCATTTTGGCCGTCGGCGTCATCATTGGCACCCTGGCCGGTGGCGGACTCGGCGCCCTAGCAGCCGGTGTCCTACCGTTCGAACTCACCTGGCTGACCCTATTCGGCCCGATGGTCGGTATCTGGGCGCTGGGCATGATCGGCGGACTGATCGCCACCCGCAAGGTCGCCACCGTCAACCCACTCGAAGCCCTGGGCACCGCAGCCTAGCCACCAGCCACCGACCCCAACCAGGCTTCTGCCCTCTCTGCACACAGGAGACACCATGACTGCATCGACACTGACGACACCAACCCTGCAACTGAACCAGATCACCCAGATCTTCCCCGACGGAGACTCCGAAATCACCGCCCTGGACCACGTCGACCTCACCGCCTACCCCGGTGACGTCACCGGACTGCTGGGAGAATCCGGATCTGGTAAGTCCACGTTGCTGTCCATCGCCGCCGGATTGATCGCCCCCACCAGCGGCGAGGTGATCATCGCCGGCGACGACATCTCCTCCGCCTCAGCGTCGGAACGGGCCCGGGTACGACTGAATCACATTGGTTTCATTTTCCAGCAACCGAATTTATTGAGCTCGCTGACCGTGATGGACCAGTTACTGATCACCGAGCACCTGCGCGGTGTGCGCGGTCGGGCCCTGCACGCCCGTCGGTCTCGGGCCGAACAGCTATTGGAACGGGTTGGTCTGCCCGGCTACGGGTCCCGCAACACCTCCCAGCTCTCCGGCGGTCAGAAACAGCGTGTCAATATCGCCCGGGCACTGATGGGTGAGCCCGAGGTGCTCCTGGCCGATGAGCCCACCTCGGCCCTGGACCACGAGCTGTCCACCCGGATCATGACGTTGCTGTCCGAACTGACCCGCGAGTTGAATCTCGCCTCGGTGATTATTACCCACGACCGGTCGATGCTTGCGGTAATGGACCGCACCGTGGTGCTACAGGACGGTGTGCTCTACGAACAGCACGAGGACCACCCCGCCACCCCACAACTGGCTTACGCCTCACCGGAGGTGTGTTGTGTTTTGTCTCACAGGCGGTAATCTAAGGGGCGAACACTCCGTCGGCATCGGAAGGAACCCCAGGCTATGGCATCAACCGCTGAGACCACACACCCGGTATTGTGGCAGCCCACCGCTGAACACACCGCCCATCATCCGATGACCCGTTTTGCTCGGCGGATCGAGGACAAATATGGGGTGACTCTGGCAAACTACGCGGACTTGCACCGGTGGTCGGTGGATCACCTGGCCGACTTCTGGCGCGAAGTCTGGGACTTCTCCGATGTGATCGCCTCGGCCGGCTCCGAGACGGTTTACGAGGGCGAGGAGATGCAGCACACGCGCTGGTTCCCGGATGCTCGTCTGAACTTCGCCGAAAACATGCTCCGCCATGTTGCCACGCACCCCGAGGCCGAAGCCATCATCGGTGAACACGAGCTCAGCGGCACCGAAACACTCACCTGGCAACAATTCCACGACCAGGTTGCTGCACTGGCCCACTATCTGCGTGCAGTCGGGGTACAACCCGGGGACGCGGTCTCGGCGGTACTACCGAATCTGCCACAGACCATAGTGGCCATGCTGGCCACGGCCTCGGTGGGTGCCATCTGGTCAGTGGTCAATACGGACTTCTCCGCCCACGGTGTGGCCGACCGTTTCGCGCAGATTGAGCCGAAGGTGCTGATCACCGCCGAAGGGTTCGAGTTCAACGGCACCTACCGCGATCTGCGCCCGACCATTCCCGCCTTGCTCGAGGTGCTTCCTACCGTGGAACATCACCTGCTGATTGACCGCTACTGCGCCGATGAGCACCTCACCGCTGCCGGGGTGGAGCTGGGCGACGAGTTACCCGATCTGGGCTCAATCACCTCCACCCGGTACTCCCAGGTCATTGCTGAAACCCACGAGGCGGTATACGAGCAAGTACCCTTTGGCCACCCGCTGTGGGTGCTCTATTCGTCCGGCACCACCGGCAAGCCCAAAGGCATCGTTCACTCGCACGGCGGAATGACCATCGAGTTCTACAAGCTCGGTGGCATCCACGCCGGGTTGGGACCCGATGATCGCAGCTATTACGCGGTGGCCACCACCTGGATGGTGTGGAACCTGTTGCTGGCGATGCTAATGTCCGGGGCAACCATCATCACCTACGACGGCTCCCCCACCGCCGGCGGACCCGCCAAAACCTTCGAGATCCTGGCCAAACACCGCGTCACGTTCTTCGGCACCGGCGCCGCCCTGCTCTCACTGGCCGAACGTGCCGGGATCTTCCCCAACCGTCAGATGGATCTCTCCAGCATCAAGACCATGATGGTCACCGGCTCCCCGTTGCCCGACACCACCTGGGAATGGGTGTATCAGGCGATTAATCCCGACCTGCGACTGGGTTCGGACTCAGGTGGCACCGATATGTGCTCGGCCTTTGTCGGCACTAACCCGTATCGGCCGGTACGTCGCGGTGTGTTGATGGGTGCCTATCTGGGGGTTGATGCCCGCGTCGTCAATCCCCAAGGCCAGCGCGTCTTTGACGAGGTCGGCGAACTCGTCGTCGCCCAGCCCATGCCGTCCATGCCCATCTACTTCTGGAACGACCCGGATGGCCAACGCTATCACTCCGCCTATTTCGACGTCTTCGATGGCCTGTGGCGTCACGGGGACTGGGCCACCGAACTCTCCGGGGGCGAAACACTCAGCGCAACCGGCGAGACTGCTGGCAACGGCTTCATCATTCACGGCCGGTCTGACTCCACCATCAACCGTGGTGGCATCCGGATGGGCTCGGCTGACATCACCCAGGTGGTCGACGGGGTTGACGGCGTCGCAGCATCCATGGTGATCGGTGCCGAGCTGTCCGGTGGCGACTACTATATGCCACTATTTGTGGTGCCCATCCCGGGCACCTCTGTGACCGAGGAGCTCAAACAGGATATCGTCACGGCCATTCGCACCCGGATTTCTCCGCGCTATGTCCCGGACGAGATCATCGAAGCCCCGGCAGTACCCACCACCAAGACCGGCAAGCTCTTGGAGGTTCCGGTGAAACGACTCTTCCAAGGTGCTTCACCCGATACCGTCAATAAGGCCACCGCCAGCGATGCCGACACCCTGGAGTGGTACATCAAGAAAGCTGAGGACTTCGTCGCTCAGCGTCAGTGACGGTGATCAGGCGAAGATCTCGGAGGCCTCAGTCAGCAACCGGACTTCTTCGTCGCTGAGTTGTAGCGTGGTGGCTTCCAGCAAGGCCGGGAGCTGTTCGACCGTGCGGGCTGAGGCAATCGGGGCCGTGACTCCACGGGCCAACAGCCACGCCAGCGCTACGGAGGCCGGTTGGACCTGGTGGTGCTGCGCAACCTCGACGAGCTGGTCCACCACACGCAGACCGTCAGCGTTGAAGTACTCGGAGACGTGGTTCTTTCGTTCGGTCTCTAAGTCAGCCTCGGTGCGATACTTCCCGGTCAAGAACCCTGCTGCCAAACCGAAGTAGGGGAACACCGCGAGATTATTCTCTTCGGCCACGGCCCGGTAGGTGTTTTCATAGTCGGCACGACGAACCAGGTTGTAGTGCGGTTGGATCGCCACCGGCAACGCCAAATTCTCCTTTCGGGCCACGCGGAACCACTCCCGCATCCGATCGGGCGAATAATTCGACAGACCGATATAGCGAATGTGCCCGGCGGTGACGAGCTCGTCAAAGGCCCGAGCTTGATCGGCAATCGGCACCTCAGTGTTGTCGAAGTGCCCGTAGTACAGATCGATGTAGTCAGTCTGGAGACGGCGTAGGGACTCCTTCACCTGCGACTGAAGATAGTCCAAGGTCTGTGGTGCCTGCGGAAAATCGCGGACTTTGGTGGCCACCACAACGCGGTCACGAGGCTGGCGAGCCAGCCAGGACCCAATCACGGCCTCGGATTCACCTCCCACAGCATTCGGCGCCCAATGGGGGTAGGTGTCGGCGGTGTCTAAAAAGTTACCCCCGGCATCACAGTAGGCGTCCAAGATCCGGTGGGCGGTGGGTTCATCTGCGGTCCAGCCGAACGTATTAGTCCCCAGGTTCAGTGGAAAAACGTCCAAGTCTGTCTGGGGGATCGTGACACGTTGTTGTGTCATCTCCGAGCCATCCTTTCTCTACCGGGGTACTGCTTTTCTCATCACAACACAACAGCGGGGGTGGATTCCAGGACCTCGTTGAGCAGACGGGTTAGTCCAGGCCACGGGCGGTGAGCGCATCCCCCAGATCATCGGCGTGTTTCAAGCTCAGGACCAAAACGGGCACCACCCACGACCACGGCGCGATGCGCACACCCCGGGCGCGTTGGGCTTCTCTGACCTGGTTGATGACCGCCGAGAGGGTTCCCACCGAGTTGAGCATCAGCCCCAGCGCCAACCCAATCTTCTCCGGATTCGCCCCGAACCGGCGCAGGGGCCCGAAGAGTTTTTCGGTCGTGGCCACAATGCCCGAAATCTCGGTGGTGCGGGTCAGCACCTGGGCGAGCAGGATGATCGAGATGAGTCGTGCGGTATTGGTGGCAGCTTGGACGGGGTCCAGAAAGATCAGCTGGGTGACCACCAGAAAGACCAGCAGAAAAGAGAGTCGCAACAGGTCGGTCACCAGCAATCGCAGCGGAAGTTGAGCCACCAGATACCCCAGAATCGGCAGGAGCACGAAAACTACGGCCGCCGGATAGGAGGGTGGAATCAGAAACAACACCAGAGCAGTCAGGGCCAGCACGAGCAGTTTCAGCCCGGCCGGGGCTCGGTGTACCAGCGAGTTTCCGGGGATATAGAGCGAAATCATATTCGTTCCTGGTCGATCTCGGAATGAATAAAGTCCAGGTAGTTTTCCACCACCGTACGGGGGTGACCGTGTTCGCGCAGACGCCCCTGATGGATCCACAAGCAGTCGTCGCAGGCGGTGGCAAAGTCCAGGTCGTGGGTGACCAACACCAGCTGGGTTTCTCTCGGCAGGTGCAATAGTCTGCGTCGGACTAACAAGGCGTGGCGGGTGTCCAGCATCGAGGTCGGCTCATCGGCGATCACCAGCTGTGGCTCGGTAATCAGTACCGAGCACAGCGCCAAGCGTTGCAGTTGTCCCGACGACAGAGACAGGCACGGCCGATCGGCCAGCTCGGTGAGGTGATGCGCTTCCATGGCCGCCTGCACGCGGACGGTCATCTCGTCTTTGGACAGCCCGGAGCCACGCAATGAGAGCGCGATGTCTTCTTCCACCGTGGGCATGACCACCTGAGCGGCTGCCTGCGGGAAGATCATCCCGATCCTGCCACGCAACCCCGGAGCCATTTTTGCTTTCCCAGGCCCCTGGGAGACCAGGTGTCCATTCACCGTGGCGGCACCGGAGGTATACCCCAGCAGGCCGGCCAGCACGCGGGCCAGGGTGGATTTACCCGAACCGTTCTCGCCAATAATGGCGATTCGAGGTGCGTCGAGTTCGGCGGTGATATCGGTCAGAAGTTGTGCTTGGCCGGAGGATTCACCGGGTGCATCAACCCTGACGCACAACTGATCGAAGGCAATCGTCATCGTTATGATATTCCCATGGTCTCTCGGAAAACATCGGTCCCTATCGTGGTGGACGATCTCATCCGGTGCGGACTGGAGATCCTGCGCACCCACGGGCTAGCCGATGTCTCGATGCGCCGGGTGGCCACCACGCTGGGGGTGCGGCCCTCGGCATTGTACTGGCATGTCAAAGATAAACAGTCGTTGCTGGCACTGATGGCCGATGAGATTTTGGCTGGCATGAAGATTCGTAACACCGATTCATTGAGCCACCGCGCCCTGACGCTGTACCAGGGATTGCTCGCCACCCGCGATGCCGCAGAACTCGTCAGCTCGGTGATTGCACTGGGAACCGGAGGCAACCGGCTTCGGCGTAGCTTACGCCAGGCCAGAGAAATGGACCAGGAACCAGACCCCGAGTTGCTGACCGACACGCTGGTGTCACTGATCTTAGGTGCGGCCGTGGTCTCCCAACAGCGATTGCAGGCCGAACAACTGGGCGTCACCACCGCGGACACGGTGCCGGAGCGGAACCAGATGCGCAGTGATTTTGCCCAGATGCTCAAGGTGGTTATTCCCTCCTCGGCCTCAGGCGCGGAAGGCCTTCGGGTAGGCGCGCCACAGCCCCATGGTGATCAGCACGGTCAGCACCACCTTGGTGAGGTCACCGGGCAAGAAGACCAGTGAGGTATAGGCGGTCTCCAGCATGCTCAGCCCGGTCATCAACGCCTGCCCCGGGATACCAAAAGCATAAATCACCAAAATACCGCCGACGATGCTGCCCAGTGCCACTTTCCACCAGGTAATGCGCAACCCGGTACGCCATGAGCTCGCGCCGTGGACGATCAGGCCGATGACGACAACACCGGCCAACCAGCCGATCAAGTAGCCCACCGTCGGGGTGGCGAACACGCCGATACCACCACGACCACCAGCCAGCAGGGGCAGTCCCAGTGTTACGGCCAGTTCCAGCAGCGCCACCGCACCGAGTCCGCGCCAGGGTCCCAGCACGGAACCGGCCAGCATCACCCCCAAGGTTTGTAGCGTAATGGGCACACCGCCGGCAATATTGATGCTGCCAACGAGTCCGAAGGCTCCGATGAGCGCGGCAAACACCGCTATTTGTGCCAGCGCGCGGGCCGAGACACCGCCTCGAAAGCGAGAGGTTCTCGCCTCGTGTTGAGGTGTGCGCGCATCGTCAGGGGTGGTGGTTTCAGCCATGATGTGAATTCTTCCAACGGTCGATGAGAAATCATCCGCAGGCGGGACACCTGAGGGTTTAAAACACCGTTCACTGAACAGCGTTCAATACATGGTAGACCCGCAAGCCCCACCTGCGAAAATCCGGGGCAGTATTACTGCGGATCGGGCTGCGAGATCTGGCTGTGGATACGGCACCGGATCGGCATTTTCGCGTACAGTATGACACGCAACCATCATCCGAAAGGTGCCCTGTGATGAACGATTCCTCATCCCGTCCGATCAACCCCGACACCGGGCTGCCACAAACCGCACCCCAGGCTGGGTGGCCAACGGCGGTCGACGCTGGCCCGAAGGTCATCTCCTACCGCGTCAACGTCAAGGCCAGCCCGGAGGAACTCTGGGAGATTCTGGCCGACCCCCACCGCCACCACGAGATCGACGGCTCTGACACGGTCAAGCCCAAAGTCTCCGGACCGCACCGGCTGACGATCGGCGATACGTTTAAAGTCGCCATGCACAAGTTCGGCATCGACTACACCATGAAGTTGACCACAGTAGCCGCAATCCCGGGAGAGATTGTGGAATGGAAACACCCCGCTGGCCACACCTGGCGCTGGGAACTTGCCGCCGATGCGCACCACCCTGGCTACACCACGGTCACCGAATCTTTCGACTATTCCTCGGTGCCGTTCTTGGTGGCGATGGCCTACTACTTCTCGAATACCGTGGCATTCAACGCCCAGGGTATCCAGGCATCGTTGACTCGACTGGCAGGACGCTATCTCTGATCATGACCACTTCGTATCCCGATCCGCACTCCGACGCCTGGCAACCGGGCGAAACCGAGCCGGGGGCAGAATATCGGCGCGATCCGCACCCGCAACAAAAGACCGCCGAAGAAGATCTCAACCTCCCCGAGTTCTTGGCCCACCCCACCAAAGTGGATATCTTCCTGCTGATCATGCTGTTCGCCATGGCCGTGTGGGGCATTGCTCTCATCCCGTTCCGTGCCTGGCTGTTGACCGAGCCGGTGGCCTACACGTTATTGGTGGGTGGCTACACCTCGTCGGTGATTGGTGGCGCCCACGCCTCAGTCGGTGAAGGGCCCTGGTGGATGTACTGGTTATTCACTCTGGTCGGGGCACTAAAGTTTGTCCCCTTCTACTACTGGATGGGTAAACGGTGGGGCATGGATTTCATCGACATGTCGGTGAAGTACACGCCCTGGCTGAAGAAAATGGCCCACCGGGCGATGACGTCCACGAAGGCCAAAGGGATCACCGGCGCACTGGTGCCCCTGTGCTATACCCCCGGACCAGTGCCGAGCAATATCATCAACGCGTTGCTGGGGTTATTGCGGGTCTCAGCTGGATTGATGATCGTACTTAACGCGGTCAGTGTGCTAGCAATCAATGGGCTGTTTATCTGGTTGGGCTACACCTTCGGAGATCAGGTGCTGGCCGTGGTTGAGGTCGTCAACCGCTATCTGCTGTGGATTACGCTGGCGCTGATTGTGGTGGCGATCTTCCAGGCTCGTCGTACCATGAAACGCAATGCGGCCCTGAACGCCGACACGAACCAGGACGAACCTGGGAAAGCCAACGCGCAGGACCGCAACGTCTAAGAACCAGATCAGGGCCACATCCCGACCGGGTTAGTACGCCTTCCGGCGTTGCTCGACGACCAGGTGGATCAGCGCGAAGGTGCCGTCTTCGTCCACAGCTTTCAGCGCACGCTCGAGAGCGGCCGGAATCTCCGCGTTGTGGGTGACCTTGACCCCGAACCCACCGAAGGCTTCCGCCATGCCAGCGAAATCCGGGTTGAACAGCTGCGTACCGGACACACGTCCCGGGTAATCGCGTTCCTGGTGGGTGCGGATAGTGCCGTACTCCTGGTTATCCATTACGATCACCAGCGGGGTGGCACCGTACTGGCGGGCGGTGGCCAGTTCCTGCCCGTTCATCAAGAACTCACCGTCACCGGCAATCGTGATGATCCGACGGTCCGGGTAGTTCAACGAGGCGGCCACACCCGAGGGCACCGAGTAGCCCATCGAGCCGTTACGGGCCGAGATCATCGAGGCATAGGAGCGGGTCGGGAAGTAACGGTGGGCCCAGTTGGTGTGTTCACCGGCGCCAAAGGTAACCATTGGATCCTGGGGTGCAGGAAGTGCCGCAACCAGATGGGCCATCATTTCATCCATGGTGGCCGGGCCTTCACCGGTGATCTCCGGCAACGCCGCAAACTCTTCCTGTTGGGCCCGCATCTTCGCGGTCCAGGTCTTCCAGGAGTCCTTGACCTCCAGGTCCATGCGGACCAGGTCGTGGATAAACAGATCCGGTTTCGCCACGATCTGGTAGGACACCGGGCCAGAACGACCGCGCAGTGACGGGTCGATAGTGACCAGGAAGTTGGTTTTCTCCCAGTTCTGGCGCACCCGGAAACCGTCGGTAACAGTATCACCGGGCACCGTGCCAACGAAGACGATCAGGTCGGTTTCTTCCAGCAAATCGTAGGTGGGCTTGGGCCGACCATACCCGATTGGCCCCACATAGCTGGGTGAGTCAGAGGGGATGGTGCCTTCGGTGCGCCATTCGGCTGCTGCGGCGATGTGGTGGTCTTCCAGCCATCGGGTTAGTTCCTCAGCGGATTCGTGGCTCCAGTCGTTCCCACCGGTGATGAATAGCGGCTTATCGGAGTTCAACAGCGCAGAGTGCAGTGCCTTCCAGTCGTCCACGGTCATACCGCCACCAGCCACCGGAATCTGTGGGTGCAGCCGGGCGTCAATCTCGTGGGTGATGACATCTTCGGGCAGACCGACAATCACCGGACCGGGGCGACCCGAGGCGGCTGCGAACATCGCTTCGGCGACGATCTCGGAGGCGCGCTCAGCATGGTCGAGCACCATGACACGCTTGGCTCCAGAGTCAAACCAGGCATGCGGATCGAATTCCTGGAAGGCTTCCTTATCGCGGTGTTCGAACGGGATGAGTCCAACAAACAGCACCATCGGGGTCGAGTCCTGCCAGGCGGTGTGCAGTCCCACGTGCGCATTCGAGGCACCGGGACCACGGGTCACCATGGCCACACCGGGGGTGGAATTCATCTTGCCCTCGGCTTCGGCCATATAGGCCGCCCCGCCCTCGTGGCGACAGACAATATTGTCAATGGGTGAATCATAGAGTCCGTCTAGCACGTTCAGGTAGCTCTCCCCTGGAACGCTGTAGACGCGTTTCACGCCGTGAGCGACCAACGTATCAACGATGACGTGGCCGGCAGGCTTCTTCTGGCTCATCTGGCTCCTCAGCTCCACACAGAATGTGTTTACAACACTTTTTCATCATGAACCGCGATCTCATGGTGGTGGACAACGGTTATCTCTCGCTTGACTATCCAAACTACCATCGACCCGATGTCCGCCCCGTCACATTCCGGGGCAGATTCAGTCCTTTGTGAACATGCCGGGACATTTCTATGATGTCCACCACGTTCGTTGCACAGAACGCGTTAGGAGGAGCGACCCTCACCGTGCTGTGGGTCCTCGCGGTCCGCATCCTCCGCGTGCTGCGGGGTTGAGTCGCGCGGGTGAGATGCTGGGGAGCGCTGCGCTTCGGCCCGTTCGGCCTCAGCGCGTTTTTTCGCCCGCGCTTTGGCCATGGCTTCACGGTGCATTTGTTCCGAGGACCGGTTAATGCCGGAGCCTTCGGAAAGGTGTTCGGGGTTGTCTCGTGATGCCAGCTGGAGCAAGGAGACCACCAGCAGGGAGACGATGAAAAACACCCCGAAAGCGATCAAACCCAGGTCCAGGCGGAGGGGCCTATCGGGGTTGTTCAGGCCACCGGTGGAGGCCAGCGTGACCACGACACCACCGATCAAACCGAGGACGGCTGAGAAAATCAGGGGTGCCGCAACGCCGAGGGGTTTCTTCTTCTCGGGGCCGTTCGGAGGTTGCGGGCCGCGCTGAGTAGTCACGACTCACGCTCCTGGGGTGCTCGATGATCACAATACATAATGCCTGCACGCTCCGGATGATCCACGTCGTGGGGCACCAGGGCGCACCTGACTATTCTAATCACGGCATGCTGACAGAATCCGCACGTGACCTCTCAGAGTGAACAACAGGGCGCACCACAGACCAGCACTGCAGGTCAGGATTCTTTCGGTCTCCACCCACGACGACGAGCCCGGCGGGTGTCGAGGTAGTACCCCACCCCGGGAATACTGCAAAACACCACGTGAATAAAGGCCGCCGAGCCCACAATACCGAGCAGATTGTGGAAGTCAGCGCCGACGAAGATCGCGATGACGGTGGCCACCGCCGTGAGCACATCGACGGCTCCGGGGATCAACCAGTCGCGGGCCGGGGGAAATTCTTTGCGGTATCCACCACCGGCCACCAGCTGAGCGATACCGGCAACCAGCAAGGCCAGGCTGAGGATGATCGCGGTGGCCATCACCCCGGCGGAGAACAGTTGGGCCCCAACTAATGCAACCGGCCCAAGCACCCAGGCGGCCGCAGCCATCGACAAAGGCGAGCGCATGGCCTCCGGCACCGGTTCTTGGCGCAGGAATTCCCACATCGCCACCCCGGTGAGAAACAGGTAGATGGCGCAGCTGACATTAACCCAGGCAGGGCCGGAGTCCATCAGGTCGGGCGCTTGGTAGATCAGCGAGAAGATCCCGAAGGCTAAGGCCACCCCGGCACGAATCAGATACGGTCGAAAAATCAGGTGGGCGGTGTCGGGGCTGATCTTGGACGGAGGCTGCTGTTGGGTCTGAGTCACGGGAGACATTCTAGGCAAGAAAACGTTCTCCGGCAGTTTTCTCCTTCGCGACCGGTATGACAGAATATAAATGTCCATCACGAGCGGCCGAGAGATCTGGCTCCGTGACGCCGCAGCAATCTATCTCGAGTGCTAATGCCAGAATCGATGGGAGGAAGAATATGACAACGTTCACCGAACAGCCCCAGGTGGCCGAATCTGAATCCAACCGGGTGTCCGGCGTGTTCCACGGTTCCGCGCAAACAACCGTGAGCACCGGTGCGTACCGTTTCCTGGTTGATGAGCCGGAAGCCTCCGGTGGAAAGAATGCAGCGCCTAACCCGATGGAATACATTCTCGGGGCCACCAACGGGTGTATTTCCGTGGTGATTGAGGCCAAGTCCGGCACACACCAGATCCCGATTCAGGGCATTCACACCTACTCCTATGCCTCCCAGGATTTGGGTGGTCTGGTGGCAGGCCGGGATGTCCAACCTCACTTTCACACCTATCATTTGGCCGTGTTAGTCCAGACCGATGTGCGCGACGCGGACCGGCTACGGGCCTTCGCCCAGGACGTGGAGCACGCTTGCCCGGCAGCCAACCTGTTGCGAGCGGCCCAAGGGCTACAGCTGACCGTGCACTGGCAGTTCGTCGACCGGCTGGTTGATCACGATGCCGAGGCCGTGGTGAATCAGGGGCTGGGGGTCCCCAACCGGAATGAGCCGGTGGACGCTGCCGAACCATTTCTGACGCTCACCAACCCCGATGCCTAGGACGAGCGCGACGGGCCGACCTCACTGCCCAACACGATCCAGGCCTCGCCCCGAATCCGCCACCACAGTGTCAGCGCACGAGCGCCCAGATATACCACGGCGAAGCCGACCCAGACCAACACCACCGATACGACCCCGGAGCCGTCGTCGAGCTGGGCGGCCAGCCAGCCGAGAAACAGAATGAACGGCAGGTAGAGCACCAAGGCGACCACTGAGGCGATCCCGAGGTATTTGGCGTCCCCGGCCCCCATCAGGATGCCGTCAAGGATGAACACATACCCCGCCAGCGGCTGGGCGATGGCCAACACCATCAGCCCGGCCGCTCCGGCCTGGATCACGACCGGGTCTTGGCTAAACAGTCGCGGGATCACCGCAGACAGCCCGGCCAACAACAGCCCGGTGATCACCCCGAAGCCCATCGACCAGCGGATCATCGTCCGGGTCAGCTCCCGAACTTCCCGGCGGTGGCTGGCGCCGAGTTCCTGACCGATCAGTGCCTGGGCGGCGATGGCCAGCGCGTCCAGGGCGAAGGACAGCGTGGAGAAGATGGTCATCACCATCTGGTGGCTGGCCAACACTGGGGCGCCCAGTTGCGTGGCGGTCAGTACTGTGACCAAAATCCCGGCACGCAGTGCTGCCGAACGCACCAGCAACCACGACCCGATCTGGGCGGTGTCTTTCAGCCCCGCCAGCGTGGGCAACAGGCGACCGCCCTTTCCCCGGTAGCGGGTGGTGAGAATCATCAGGTAGATGCAGAACATCGCCCATTGGATCACTGAGGTGCCCAAGGCGGAGCCGATCACGCCGAGTCCGACCACGTAGATCAGCAGGTAATTGACCGCAATGTTGATCGCAAAGCCTACACCGGCGACCACCAGCGGGGTTTTGGCGTCGGCCAGTCCCCGCAGGGTGCCCACCGTGGCCAGGATAGCGGTCATGGCCGGAAGCCCGATCATCGAATACTGCAGATACTCCACCGCGTGAGCGTGGGTCTGCCCGCTAGCCCCCAGCGCGCTCAGCACCCACGGGGCAGTGAGAGCCAAAGGTATGGCGATCACCACGCCCAGTAGCAACCCCAACCAGATACCGTCACGACCACGTTGCAGGGCCCGGTTGAGCTCACCGGCACCGAGAAAACGGGCGACAGCCGGGGTGGTGGAATAGGCCAGAAAGACGAGCAAGCCGGTCACGGTCTGCAGCACCGTGGCGGCCAGGCCGACCCCGGCCAGCTGACTGGTACCCAGGTTGCCGATCATGGCGGTATCGACGACTAAAAACAGTGGCTCGGCGATCAGTGCCCCGAGTGAGGGCACGGCCAATGAAAGAATCTGGGCAGATACCGACCGCGGCCGGTCTGAACGGCGGGACTCAGCCTCAGGCACCGCGTTAAGCCAGGCCTGCCCACGGTGCGATGGTGAACCACCATGCCGCACCCAACTGCTCCCGGCCTTGTTCCAACAGCTCTGCCGGGGTGAGGTAGAGCAGACAGACCGCCACCGCGTTATTGAAGGCGTGTTGGACGTAGCTGAAGGCCAGCGAGAACTTCATCAGCGTGTAGACCAGCGAGAACGCCAGTCCCATCACCGCGTACGGAATGGTTTCAATGATGTTGAATTGGCCCGCCCCAATGAAATGTAACAGCGAGAAGGTGATCACCGAAATCGGTACCGAAACCCACACCGTGACCCAGCGGGAGAGCTTACCGATCAGCAGGTGGCGGAAAATGTACTCTTCGACCAGCGGGCCACAAATTACCACAGTGATAAACATCAGCCAGAACGGGGCCACGGTGGTCATTTCCTCGAGCACCAGCTGGTTCTCCGAGCTGGGGACCTCACCGATCAACACGGTCACGACCAGGTTGATGATGATGGTGCCGAACCAGATGGCCGGAATCATCAACAGTTTCAGTGGCCACAGCCGGCGGAAGGATCGGAGCGAGGACAGTAGCGTCGGGCCGGCGGCGATGAGCACCAACACGGTCATGATCAGGTAGTTGATCAGATTCACCGCGAAACCGATTTCAACCGGGAACACGCCCCGGGCAAGGTCTTCGACGCTGACCGGATCGGTGCCCACCAGCCACGCCGAGAAGGACACAAACCCTGGAATGAACAGCATCAGCGCTCCGAGTCCGAGCAGAAACAGCAACACGTAACCCAGCACGGCGAGCAGATCGCGCCACACAAACGGGCCGGGCCGGCAGTCCGGGATCACCGGATCGCGGGGCTCGCCCAACCGGGAGGGCGGTGCGGAGCCGGGCCAGCCCGACGGGATCGGATACGGGGCGCCGGCCGGCTGCGTCCACCCCGGCGGAAGCTGTTGCTGATCAGTCATGACTGCCAGTCTACTGGGGGTACTGGTCACCGGTGTTGTCAGTGTTGTGAGTGGCACCGTTGCTGGCATACTGATCGTGGTACAGCCGGGCGTAGGCGCCGCCACGGCGTAGTAGTTGCTCGTGTCTGCCCTGTTCGACAATCCGGCCGTGGTCCATGACCAAAATATGGTCGGCGTGTCGGATGGTGGATAGCCGGTGGGCGATCACGAAGGTGGTCCGATCTGCTCGAAGCGTGGCCATGCCCTGCTGGATCAACTCTTCGGTGCGGGTATCGACCGAGCTGGTGGCTTCATCCAGAATCAGCACCTTCGGGTCGGCTAAAAACGCTCGGGCAATGGTCAACCGCTGTAACTCGCCGACGGAGAGGTTCTCGGCCTGCAACGAAATCTCCGTGTCATACCCCTCGGGCAACGTGGTCACGAACTCGTGGACCCGGGTGGCCTTTGCGGCTGCTATCAGCTGCGCTTCGGTGGCCTCGGGCCGGCCGAGTCGCAGGTTCTCGGCGATGGTCCCGGTGAGCACCACCCCGTCTTGGAGCACCATGCCGATCTTCCGGCGCAGTTTGCCCCGGGAGATCTTCGAAATGTCCTCGCCATCGAGGGTGATCCGACCGGCATCCAGCTCGTAGAACCGCATCAGCAGATTCACCAATGTGGTCTTACCGGCCCCGGTGGGACCGACAATGGCGACCATCTCCCCGGGCGCCACATCCAGGTTGATCTCGCGAATCAGTGGCTCGTCGGTATAGGAAAAGCTCACGTCCTCAAAACGCACCGCACCCCGACCCGAGGTGGCGTCTGGTTCCGTGTTGTCAATGGCGGGATCGGCTTCGGGCTCGGCATCCAAGAACTCGAAGATCCGCCCGGCCGAGACCACCGCGGAGATCACCATATTCGAGGTGGAGGCCACCTCGCTGACCGGTTGGGAGAACTGTCGGGAGTACTGGATGAAGGCAGTCACCCCGCCTAAGGTCATCGACCCGCCGGCGACCTTCAGCGCACCCAGCACCGCCAGGCCCACATAGGCCAGCTGGGTGATCCACTCCATCAGCGGGTAGATCAGCCCTGAATAAAACTCTGCCTGAGCCGAGGCAGCATACAGGCGCTGATTGTCTTCGCGGAACTGGTCGCGCACCCATTGCGCCCGCCCGAAGGCGACCACCACCGGATAGGAGCTGACGGTTTCTTCCACACGCGCGTTCACCTCACCGGTCACCGCCCACTGTTCGGTGAATTTCCGATGTGACCGGGCCCCGACCAGCACCACCACGATCGCTCCGGCAGGCAGGATCCCCAGGGCGACCAGGGCCAGCTGCCAGTCCAGCGCCAACATCATCACCGCGATCCCGATCAGAGTCATCAGCCCGTTGATCAGCGAGACCATACCACCTTGGATCGCCCCGTGCAGGTTATCCACATCGTTGGTGGTGCGTGAGAGTAGATCCCCGCGCGCCCGGCCATCCACCCAGGCCAGTGGCACCCGGTTCAGCTGAGCCTCGATCCGCTGGCGCAACCGGTACACCACCTGCACCGACACGCGGTTGACCACCAGTCCCTGCAGATACTCAAATCCCTGGGCCACGCCATAGAGCGCCAAGGCCAGCAACGCGTAGCGATTCAACTGGCCGAAGTCGATGCCGGTCCCGGCGGTGTAGTCGGTCTCCACCGCGCCGGAAAAAATCACGTCCATCGCTGCCCCGAGCATCAGCGGGGCCGCCACCGCGGCGGCCACCGAGACCACCGCGAGCACCGGAACCACCAGCATCAGCCGCCAGTGGGGACCAAAGAGTCCGAGCACCCGCCCGCTGGTGGCAAAAAATCCCGGGGTGTTCTGTGCTGGCTGCGCTGACTGCTCTGTCTGGGCCGTCTGCTCTGTCATGAGGTCACCTGCTGCGAGTCGATAATCTGCCGGTAGACCGCATTCGTTTCGCTCAGTTCGGCATGCGTGCCGATCCCGACGATCCGCCCCTGATCGATGACCAGGATCTGATCCGCCTCGGTGATCGCCGAAACGCGCTGTGCCACCATCACCACACTGGCCCCACTGTCCCGCTGCAGCCGAGCCAGACCGGCACGCACCGCCGCCTCGGTGCTGGCGTCCAGGGCCGAGAGCGCATCGTCAAACACGTAGATCTGCCGCCCACCAACCAGCGCGCGAGCGATGCTGAGCCGCTGACGTTGCCCGCCGGACAGATTCGCCCCACCCTGGCTGATCGGGTACTCCAGGGACTCCGCTAGCTCTTGAGGCAGAAAGTCCCAGCACTGGGCGATCTCCAAAGCCTCGCGCAACTGCTCGTCGGTGGCTTGCGGGGCGGCGAACCGTAGATTCGAGCCCACGGTTCCGGAAAACAAGGTCGCGGTTTGTGGGGCCAGCCCCACCAGATCCGATACCGTCTGTCGCGACAGCTCGCGCAGATCCACCCCACCGAGCCGGACCACCCCCGCGGTGGGATCAATCAGCCGGCTCATCAGCTTCACCAGTGTGGTCTTCCCTGACCCGGTGGAACCGATGATCGCTGTGGTAGTCCCCGGCGGAATCCGGAAACTGACCTCATCCACGATGGGTGCCTCAGCCCCGGGTAGCTGGACCTGCACGTGATCAAACACCAGCTCCGCCGAGGCCGGTTGTGCCATCTGCCGGTGCGGGGAAACCAACTCCGGTTCGGTAGTCAGCACCTCCTGGATGCGCCGGGCTGCCACCGCCGCCCGCGGGATCATCATGAACACGAACACGCCCATCATCACCGCCATGAGGATCAGCGTCAGATACTGCATCAGCGCGGCAACGCCACCGACCTGCACTTCCCCGGCCGCCACCCGGTGCCCGCCGAAATACAGCACCGCGACTATCGCTGCCTGCAGGATCATGGCGATCACCGGGCCCATCAGCACCATCCAGCGACCAATGCCCAGGCTGATCGCAGTCAGTTTCCGGTTCGCCCGATCAAACCGTCGGGTCTGCTCGGCCTCCCGCACAAAGGCTCGCACCACGCGGATGCCAGCGATCTGCTCGCGCAGCACGGTATTCACCCCGTCAATGCTGTCTTGCATGGCCTGGAATAACGGCATCACCCGCGCGAAGAGTAACCAGACGAACAGCAACAACACCGGGACTGCCACCCACACCACGGCGGAGAGCACCACGTCTTGTTCCATGGCCATCACCAGCCCGCCGACCAGCATAATCGGGGACAATAACACCGTGGAGGCCACCACCAAGGCCAGCGACTGCACCTGTTCGACATCGTTGGTGGTCCGGGTGAGCAAGGTGCCGGGACCGAACTGTTGGACCTGATGTACCGACAGGTCGGTGACCTGCTGAAAGAGATCGGCCCGCAGATCCCGGCCGATCCCCATCGTCGCCCGTGCTGCGAAGAATGTGGCCGCGACCTCACAGACCACCTGAAGGCCCGCCACCCCGAGCATCACCAACCCGGTGGAACCGATATATCCGGTATCCCCGGTGGCAATTCCGTGATCGATAATGTCAGCATTCAGTCGCGGCAGTGCCAGTGTCGCCATCGTGGCCATCACCTGCGCGATCACCACGATCAACAGATGCCACCCGTAGGGTTTGGCGTAGCGACTGAGCAGGCGGAGAAGCACTCTCGCCATTCTACCGGACGGCCAGACCACCCAGCATTACAGGGCCCAGGAATAGGCAATCTCATTGCGCATCCGCACCAGCTCGGTGCAGTGTTGCTCCAGCTCGGTTTCCAACACCGTGCGCGGATGCCAGGGTCGAATTCGCTTGGCCTTCCCGTCCTCGCCGGGATCCACCAATACCGTGATCCCGTGGGCCACCGGGATCTGCGTGGGATCAAACCGGGTCGAAGTCCAGGCCCGCAACATCACGTGCATGGAGTGTGCCGAGGTGTGCACCAGGCGAGCCTCGATCTCCAGTAAGTCACCGCCGTACACCATATTCTCGAACCGCACGCCCCCGGCAAAAACCGCAACCACATTGTCCTGCACCCAGCGGGCCCCGCACACGTTGGCGGCCTCATCCAGCCACCGCAACACCGAGCCACCGCCGACGCGTACGCCGACACCGGCATCCGGTTCGGAGACAATAAACCGCAGACGAATGATCTCGGCGGTAGTCTCTTCCTGCTCCGGAAAAGCAATGGTCATCAACGACTTTTCGGAGGCTTTCAGCTGATCCGAGCGGGCCTTGGCTTTCACCGCCCGCTCCTGGGCCGCATCCGTGGTCGGCTCCCAGGGCTTGACCCGGACCTTCTCACCGTTGTCGTCAATGGCCACATAGACCATGATCACCTCGGTGGCCACCGTCGGTTGCCCCTCGTCATCCCGAATGGTCGGAAGCACCAACCGAGACTGCACATGTACCGAGGAGGTTCCGGTATACAGCATGCGACACTGCACCGTGATCGGGGTTTCCACCGGCACCGGATGCGCGAAATGCAAGTTGCCCACATACCCGGCGACCACATTCGTTCCGGTCCACGAGGCCGCGGTGGCATACCCGGCCTTATCCAGCCAGCTCATCACCGTTCCCGCGGTCACGCTCCCGGTCGGAAAATCGTACGCCTCGGCACGAAACTGCAGAGAAAGTGAACTACGGGAGCGCATGCCTCTCAATTTATCACTGTGGCATCGACCATAATAGAGACCATGAGCAACACAGCACCGCATTCACTGTCCCCCACCACCGTATCCCGCATTCACGACGCTGCTGAAACCCTCGGAACCAACCCGTTGCTGGACTGGGTCTGCCGCCTGCTGGATGGTCGCGCCCAGCCCGGAGCAGACAGCGATCCGGATATCGCCGTGCTGGGCGGAATGGAGGCCGTCGAGGACTGGATGGGCCGTGTCTGGGCCGCCCAAACGCTACTAGAACTCTGGCACCACACCGCCACCACATCCGTGATCACCGCGCTCAACGATCCCGCCTGGCAGGTCCGCGTCATCGCCGTTGAGGTCGCCGGTTACCGCGACCTCAACGAGGCCACCGACACCTTGCTCGACCTGCTCGACGACCCCACCCCGCAGGTCCGCTCGCAGGCCGCCACCGCGTTGGGCGAGATCATCTCCGCCGAGAACGAATCCGCCCTGAAAGCCCTCAACAGCGCGGTCACCAGCACCGATTCGGTCATGGCTGACGCCGCCGAGTCTGCGCTGAACCGCGTGGCCGAACGCTTTGACCGCAGCGACCTGCGTCCCAGCCCGCGGTACTAGCCGATTACAAGAGATAAGTCGGCCCTGACGATCAGCACCTCGAAATACCCCGCTCGTGTCGCGCGCTCATCAACGCGTACCCATTAATACGTACGGGACATCATTCGGTAACTCACCCGTCACGATCAGTCTACCTCTCACACCTATGGTCAGTGCGTCGAATATCACTCTGACCTGGGAGAAAAGGTGTCACACTCTCTTCACTCAACTACCGCGCACGAGCGTGGCCGGTCGACGCGGTTCCGTCGTTTCGGTCGCTTCGCGACGATCGCCACACTCGCTTTCGGCCTCACTCTGTCACAGACCCCGGCATTCGCCACCCCTGCATTTCCCCACTCACAACGAACCACTGAGCAGGCATCCAAACAGCCCGTTGGTGAAACGCTCGAGACAGGCGGGCTCAACCTCACCGGTAGCGGCTCGACTCTGCATCAAGCAAACACTGAAACGATTGCCCCGGGCCTCAACCACACCTCGTTCACGCGCGAACAAAAGACCGGCTTCCAAACGGGTCATGTATTGAACGTGGACTTGACCGACGCTTCACTCTCACTCGATGTCGTCGATGGCGGTTCTGTGTCCGGCGTTTCGAGCGTATCCAATCAGATCGAGAACGAAGACAACGTCGTCGCTGCCGTCAACGGTGATTGTTTTGATATGAACAACACCGGAGCCCCCATAGGCACAAATGTGTCTGCTTCAGAAGGGATCCGTTCCATCGCAAATGGCTCATCACAGGCGCTGTCTGTGCATGAAGGAACAGCGAGCATTGGAGCACTGACCAGTGCCGCCACGGCCACCATCGAAGGCAGAACCTACGACGTGCCGTCGGTGAACTCGCCAACCGAAGACCGCGACGGCATTGCGTACTACACCGCTGCCTGGGGCACAACACCGATTTCTCAAGCTCTGTCTGCCAACAAACGGACCGCCGTCAAAGTCATCGACGGGGCTGTTACCGAGATTCTCGAAGCCAGCGCTCTAGATTCAGACACCAATCTTTCCGAGGGCGAGGGCGTGCTCGTCTTTTCCGGTTCAAGCTCGGATCACGTCCCGACTGTTGGTACCAACGTTGAAATCTCGGTAGCGCTGGACCGCGATGTTGACCTGGCGGTTTCTGGCCAACAGGTGCTCGTCCGTGACGGTCGCGCCACCGGCGCAGAACAGGCAACTGCCGCCCGGACAGCTGTCGGGATCTCTCAAGACGGGACACAGCTATTTGTCGTTTCAATCGAGGGTCGGCAAGATGACGCGGTCGGTATGCGGCTCAGCGAACTTTCGGAGTTGATGGTAGATCTCGGTGCCTACCAGGCTCTCAACCTTGATGGTGGTGGATCCACCACTTTGCACACCCGCAATCCAGGCGACGCATCAGCATCACCGACCAACCGTCCTTCCGACGGTAAGGAGCGCGACGTCGCCAACGCCCTCGTCTTCCGTTCAACTGCTCAGGCACCGGCGGAAACCGCCGGCGTCACCGTCAACCCCGCAAGCGACTCGGAACGAACCGACCGCGTATTCACCGGACTTGGCCGGACTGTCATCGGTACCGCGACGAACTCCAGTGGTGATCCACTCACAGCTGACGTTGCAGTCTCGCCTGGTGATGGCCTCGAGCTACTCGGCACCCCGACACAGAACGACCGCGGACAAACAGTGGCCCGAGTTACTGGAACCAAGCACGGCCTCTCCACCGTTCGCGGTGAAAGCAACGGCGGACAAGGAGAGTTGCCTGTGCGCGTTCTCGGAGAGCTCGAGCATCTCGAGCTAAGTCATCAAAGATTAGCGTTAGAAAATGCGGACGCTTCCGCTTCGGTGCGTGTGCTAGGAATTGACGGCGACGGTTTCCGTGCACCCATCGAAACCGAGGATATCGAGGTTTCCAGCAACGACACCATCGAGGTGACACCCAGTGGCGTGGACACTTTCACCGTGTCCCCGAACGCCGGTAGTGGAAGTGGCACCATCCACTTTAAAGTCGGCGAGAAGCGCATCGATCTCCCAGTGACCATTGGCTTCGAAGAAGTCACTATTTCTGATTTCTCAGATGCTGACAGCTGGGAGTTCAGCCAGGCCCGCGCCTCTGGATCGGTCTCCCCTAGCGAGGGTGAAAATGGTGAAAATGCTCTTGAAATCTCCTACGACTTCACGGGGTCGACTGCAACTCGGGGCGCTTATGCTGCTCCGCCTCACCCGATTCAAGTGGATGGACAGCCCCGTTCAATTACCCTGAGCATCTACGGTGACGGCAATGGCGCATGGCCCCGTATTCAGTATTTAAACGGAGCAGGCACACGATCGAATCTTGATGGTGGAA
The DNA here is from genome assembly GCF_003185985.1 of Auritidibacter sp. NML100628. NCBI lineage: Bacteria > Bacillati > Actinomycetota > Actinomycetes > Micrococcales > Micrococcaceae > Auritidibacter > Auritidibacter sp. NML100628. Next base: position 33,002 of record NZ_QHLP01000017.1, on the reverse strand, counting down.
ATATCACCTGGCACGGGTGGCGAGATGTCACGTTCCCCGTTCCCGACGGGATCGAGTATCCCATCACGATCGAAATGGTGCGACTCATGGAAACGCGCCCTAACGCTTCCTATTCGGGCAGCGTGAAAATTGCGAACCTGGGCGCCGTGGTAGCCCCCGACACTGATGCGGGCGAAAAGACAGAAATTCACGATTCCGTTGTCGATACCGCTCGTCTGTATGAAGAACGACCGCAACAGATCGCAGTGATGAGCGATGCTCAGTTCGTCGCTCGTTCACCTCAGAGTCAAAATGTCCAAGGAGCGCGACGGGCACTGCAAGAGATCAAAGCCGCATCTCCTGATGCAATATTCATCGTTGGCGACTTTGTCGATGAGGCCTCGCCGGAAGATTTTGAACTCGCTAAGCGGATCCTTGATGAAGAAATTGGTGATGAAATTCCGGTGACCTATGCGCCCGGAAACCACGAAATCATGGGCGGGGAGATCGACAACTTTGTGGAAGCATTCGGCGACACAAGGACTTCTCAAAATCTACAGGGGACACAGTTCCTGACCCTCAACACCGCTCAGGGCGGGCTCCGGTCTTCCGATCGAGACCAACTTCCTTGGCTTGAAGATCGGCTGGAAGCAGCAGCCACAGATGAAGGCACGACCAGTGTCGTTTTGATGTGGCACCACCCAATGAATGATCCGCTACCAACCAAGCTCAGCCAGATGGGAAATCGCGTTGAAGCACGAGAGGTCCAAGACCGTCTGTCCCGCTTCCGGACCGAAACAGGCAAATCCGTCGCGGTTATCAACGGACATGTTGGAGTATTCCATGCGTCAACCGCCGACGGCGTGCCCGCAATTATCAACGGCAACAGTGGCAAAGGTCCCTCCGGCACACCCGAGACCGGAGGATTCGTCGGTTGGAGCATGCTCACAATAGATCCTTCTCAGGGCATCGTCGGTAAGTCCCCAGAGCCTGAAGTCGCACGTAATGCCTGGCTACAAGTGCAGATGCATCCTTTTGTCGATTCGATCACGCTCGGTGCAACTACCGAGCTCCCGTCAACCATGACGGTCGGTGACCAGGTATCCGTTGACGCTAGTTTCACCCAGGACGGCAAGCACATGCCGTTTGTCTGGCCGATGAGCGCCAAATGGGGTGGCGACCACGTAGAAGTCAACAATGGTGGATCAGAAGGGAATGCCGCGGTGATCCGAGTCAATCCTGCCACTGGTCAACTCGTAGCCACCCAACCGGGTACCGCAACGCTCACCTTCACGATTAATGGCGAGACCGCTTCACACACAGTCGAGGTCGTTGCCGCCCCAGCACAAGATCCCGAGGAGGAGCCGGAACCTAATCCAGACGCTACCCCTGAGCCACAACCGGTTCCGGAGCCTACCTCCGAAACAAGCACCGCCCCGCAACCAGGACCAGATACAGAACCAACCCCTGAACCCACCACGGGAACCACCACCCCCGAACAACAACCAACCCAGGAACCCACCGCGGGAACCACCACCCCCGAACAAGATATTGCTGGAGATCCGGGAGCTGGAACAGAACAAGTTCAAGAAGATTCTCCAGGTCGCGCTGAGTCAGAGAAAACTGGCACTCTCGCGAGCACAGGAGCCAACTTACTCCTTGTCCTCGGGGCAGGAATACTGCTTCTCGCAGGGGGATCTCTAGCCGCACTGTCGGCAACACGTCGCAGACACTAGGGACCTAGCCTACGAAATTGCCACCCCGGCGCATGCTTCAGCCCTCTGACAATGCGCGGGGGTGGCTCTCTTCGACAGCTATTCCGCAAATCTGATAGGCGGGTAGAAACATGGCCCTTGAGATTCTGGCACCCCCAACGCTTCCCTCAACCATTCGTCCCCCTTGCGCACGCCCACGCACCGGTGTAATGTGAAGTGCATCACAATTAAGCGCGGGTTTACTGCCAATAGTCCTCAAGCACCCGCTGGCGATGGCTCAGGTTTTGTGTGTTGACCGAGCCAGGAGGGCACTGCGGAATCCAGCGCGATCACCACAGAAGTCTCAGCGAGCCGATCTTCCACGGTGACGAGCAACACCTCGGCCCTGAGACAGTGATCGCACCGCAGAGCCCTCCATTTCTCTGTTCAGCCCGCGTCCGCCGAGCCTTACAGCTTGCCCGACGTGAACTCCTCCCACTTCTGAGCCGAATCACCTACGGTGATCGTATCCTCAGGCGCGACCACTCCCCCTCCGAGATAATCCTCATACCACTGCTGGACTTCCTCAGACTGGTACGCCTCCTGTAAGACCTGAGCCGCCTCGGTATCGCGGAATTCCGGCTTGGCAGCCACGACAACAGTGAAGGGGACCTCAACCTCAGGATTATCCTCGAGAATCAGAGCCGTCTCCTCCACGTCATATCCGGCTTCGGCAATCAATCTGACGAACCCGAAGCCCGCGTCAACATCGGGCAAGGACCGCCCCAAGGACTGCTGATCGATCTCCACGAACTCAATATTCTTCGGGTTGGCGGTGATGTCCTCTTGAGATAGCGCCGTCACCTCTTTGGACTCATCCACCTCGATCAAGCCTCCCTCGGCCAACAGCTTGAGAGCACGACCGTTATTGGAGGTATCGACCGGAATGGCAACGGTCGCCCCCTCCGGAAGCTCGTCCAAGCTCTCGTACTTCTCCGAGAAAATACCGGAGTGAGCGTAATTAACCGAGAAGAGCGGCTCAACATCGGTTCCGTTGTCTTGATTGAACTGACGCAAGAACGCTTGATGCTGGAAGAAGTTGACGTCGTACTCACCTTGGCTCACCGCCTCATTCGGCAAGACGATGTCGGTGACATAGGTGGTATTCAGCGTCCACCCCTCTTCCTCAAGCTGATCTTTCACGATCTCAGTGGGCTCCTGGAAGGGCGCCGATTCGGTGACGATCATCGAAATGGTCTGTTCCTCATCAACAGTGCTTTGCGGATTAGCTAACCCGCAGGAGGTCAAGGACAGCCCGGCCAGCAGGCCCGCGCCGAGAGCGCCCCATCGTCGCGAGGGTGCAGTGGTGAGCATGGTGATTGACATGGTGAGTTTCCTTTCGCAGCAAGATTTCTGAAGGACCTGATGACCACTGGCGAGCTAAGCCAAGCGTTTATCGGTGATGCGCACCAGGCGGTTACCCAGGATTTGCACCGCGCTGACCAGCAACAGCATCAGGACGATGGCGACCAGCATGACTTCAGTTTCATAGCGGTAATAGCCGTAGCGGATCGCGAAGTCCCCGATCCCACCACCTCCGACCAGGCCGACCATGGCCGAATACGAAATAAACGAGACGGTGGTGATCGTGATGGAGCCGATCAGCGCCGGCCGGGCGTCTACCAGCATGACCTGCCGGATGATCTGACTACGGGTCGCTCCCATCGCGCGGGCCGCCTCGATCGGCCCGGAGCCGAGTTGATTGATGTTCTGTTCCACCAGTCGAGCGAAGTACGGGATGGCATTGACCGTCAGCGGAACGATAGCCGCCGCTGTGCCGACCGTAGTTCCCACCAGCAAACGGGTGAAGGGAATGATCGCGATCAGCAGGATCAAGAACGGGAATGACCGCACCGCATTCACCAGAGCCGATATCACCTTGTGGAGTTGAGGTGAAGGCGAAATCCCGTCGGGCGCGTGGTTGACCAACCAAATTCCCAACGGGGTTCCGAGCAGCACCGCGATCGGGATCGCGACCCCGATCATGACGAAGGTCTGTAACAGTGCTGTGGTGAGTTCGGGAAGGAGCTCGAGGATGCGTTCCATCTCACTCACCCACCTTCTGCAGTGCCAACTCCGCGGCCTCTTCCACCACGACAGGAACATCCGGGGGCGTACTCCGTCCCTTCTGTACCGAGATCCCTTCAGAAAGCAGGTAACGCCCGATCGCGGTCTGAGGCTGGAAAGTTGCGGCCCGCAGGTCATCGGTGGTGAATTGCTCCACGATCGAGCCGTGCTCCATAACCGTCACGTCATCGGCCAGGGCTTTAATCACTTCCATTTCGTGGGTCACCAGCACAATGGTGATCCCCAGTTGAACGTTAATATCAGCCAGATATTGCAAGACCGTGGCAGTAGTGAACGGATCCAATGCCGAGGTTGGCTCATCGCACAACAACACATTCGGCTGGGTGGCTAGCGCCCGCGCAATCGCAACACGCTGTTTTTGGCCACCAGATAGCTGCGCCGGATAGGCCCTAGCCTTCTCCGCAAGATCCACCAAGTCGAGCGCTTCCAGCGCCCGCCGGCGACGCTCACGTCGGTCTTTCACCCCGGAAAACGTCAAAGACTGCTCGACATTGGCCAGCGCTGTGTGATTATTGACCAGGTTGAACCCCTGGAAGATCATCCCGATCTGATGGCGACGCTGACGCAGTTGCTCAGCGTTGAGCTGTGTCAGCTCCTCGCCATCGACCCACACCTGCCCGGCCGTGGGCCGTTCGAGCAGATTGATATTGCGCAACAGTGTGGATTTACCGGCTCCCGAAAAACCGATAATGCCATGGATCGAGCCCCGACGTATCTCAAGGCTGACGTTATCGACTGCGGTAATCTCACCACCTTTGAACGTTGTGGTGACGTGACGCAGAGAAATCATAGGAATCCTCCATCGTAGCTGGCAGTGGCACCTTCGCCTCATAGGGCGGGTTGCCTCGACGTCATCGAGCCAGGTCTCTCGGTCGATCTGGATGGTTACCGGGCTAGTCTGACACACCACAATGAGGCTGTCATGACCGCTGTCACATACACGACTTCAGAGCTCGACGAGCCCGTTCAACCTCAATACAGACCCAGAGATGACTCCGTAAGACGCCACACTGCACGCTATCCACAGTCACAATCGGCGGTCTTATCGTGTCCTCAGGAATCGGTACTATGTTCTACATAACGATTGGCAGAGCATATTATCAAACAATTGATCGACGATGGGAGGTGTGGACGATGACGGTCACTGACTCACCGCGCGCCCACCACCCATTGTCATTTTTGGATCTCGATGGCGTGGCCGGGGCCTCCATGGGAGATAAGGCCGCCGCTGCTCTGGTATTGCTCAAATCGCTGGGGCAGGACCTGGCCGCATCGGACGCTTACGAGAAATTCGCTCGCTACACTCCCGAAACCGCGAGCGCAGACTGGAACTCGTCGCTCGCCTCCGCCCCGCAACAACATGACTCCACGCGGTTAGTGGAACCTGACAACTACTGGGACTCGTTGCCGGAAATAAACCATGTGGCAGAAGCCTTGCAGACTGCGTTGGCCGGGGCCCAGACGCTGTTGAGCGGTCATACCCAACGCGCCACGGCGTCCAGTGCCGATCAGCAGGATCTTTTGGGCGTTCCCGAGGGCGCTCGTGGTTACCGGGATGGCCGGAAGTACTTTACCGAGTCTGTCGGGATCGGAACTCGAGAAGCCAAACAACGCCAGCAACGCTCCGAATTCATCTCCGGCGGTCCACCACCGATCAGTGGCGGCCCCGAGATCCCACCGGAGTTTCCCGCAGCGACGAAGGCCTTCAGCATTGGGTCGATCAGCACAGAACACTTGGACCGGCTCATTCGCCTGGTCAATGATGTCAAGAAGTATGCCCGGAACACACATACTCCACCTGGTTTGATCGATCGACTGCTTGATGAGGTCGTGCCCCTGCTGGTCGAGCGCGCCGAGGAACTCAGCGTCAACGAGTTCAACACGCTCTGCAAGGAATGGCTACCCAAGATCTGCCACCACATTGATCAAGACGGCCCGGCACCCGAGGAGGTCGTCGACCCACAGCGGGGCCGGGAAGATTTTTGGGTCCGACCGCGTGAAGATGGTGGCCTTGATTTCGGTGGTACGGTGTACGGGTTGTCTGCCGAACTCCTCTCGACCATCGACCATGCTGCGAACAACTACGCTGCCCTGAAAAACAACGCCACCAACGAGGCTCAGGCGCAGACGCCACGCAATCCGCTGATCAAAGCAATCATGGCAAACTTCCCAGAGCTGAAACCCCACGATGTGATCAGTGTTGACGAGAACGGCACTGAGCAGGTGTACGCAGAGCACGATCTGCTCGACCGGAGAAGTCGCAATCAGCGTACGCTGAATGCACTGTTCGCGGTCCTCACCGCGGGACTCAGAGCAGGCCGTCAGAAGAACGCGCTCCCCTCCACCCGCGGTCAAGATACGAAGATGATCGTGACCATGGACTACGAAACCTTCAGCCATCAACTCTCCCGACGCTTCCAGCTCGATGAGGATCTCAGAAGGTCCACACTTCGAGATTGGTTGGTTGATGACCCCACCACTCGCGGACACAGATTCCGATCCGAAGGTCAATATTCTGCAACGATTCATCCCTCACGACTCAGAGCGATGGCCTGCCACGCCGGAATCATCCCGCAACTCATGGATGGCGATCACGAGGTCCTAGACATGGGACGGCAGCGACGCGATTTTTCCGCCGCTCAACACCGCTGCCTGGTGGCTCGAGACCGCGGGTGTGCCACACCGGGGTGCACTATGCCTCCAGCCTGGTGCCACGTCCACCACATCACAGAGTGGGAACACGGTGGCGAAACGGACATCGATAACGCGGTACTACTCTGTAGCGCCCACCATACCGATGTGCACACCGGTAAGTGGAGTATTGTCAGAGTCGACCGCGAGGGAGTGTGGTTCTCACCGGCTCCGTGGCTGAACCCTGATCCCACTCCCCGTCGAAACGTCAGGGCACACAGTTAAGATTTCAAAACTTTACTTACACTTTTTTCTAGCTCTTGATCAGCCTGTACGCCTGGTTCGAGAATCTCTGTGCTTATCGGTAGTCCCTTGGTTTTTACCGCTACTTTTATGGCCGAAATGAAAAGATCAGCTGTGTCATAAAGTCGCATCAAACTTGTTATACGAGTAGCACACTCGACCACGGTCTGGCAGTGTTTTGCTTGGTAAGCCCGGTGTAGCCTGACGAACAGCTCGGGTTCAACATTGGTCAACCCAGAAAGTATCCCGGCACCACCACTGACTCTGTTGGTCAAATAGTACTCATCAAAACCCGATAGCACTGAAAAGTCATCCCGGGCTTTCGACACAGCTTGAATAACTTCCCTGGTATGCGAAGCAGAATCCACCGTATCTTTGATCCCCACAATATTTTGATATTTGCTCGCGAGACGGGTTACAAGCTCCGGGCCGAGGTCCGAACCAGTCCGGGCCGGAAAGTTATAGAGCATAACCGGCATGTGGACAGATTCAGCGACGGTAGCGAAAAACTTCTCAGCCGAGCATTCCGAAGGGCCGAAGTAGTACGGTGAAACCACAACTACTGCATCTGCACCATGTTCGCGCGAGTAATTCGATAATTCGATTACGTCTTCTTGGCGAGTAGCTCCGGTCCCCACTAACAGTTGGATCCTCGAATCAAGATGCTCAGCCAGAATAGCCACGGCTTCTTTCTTTTGCTCCAAGGTGAACCCGTAGAACTCACCAATAGAACCAAAGAGCAACACGCCGTCTATCCCAGCCTCAACTAGATGATCGAGGTGTCGTTTCCAGTTGTCAAAATCGAAGGAACCGTTTTGCAGCGGGGTAATTGACGGCGTATAGACTCCGTTAAACATTATCGCTCCTGACCAATTTGATAAGCGCGAAGCGCGTTGAAGGCGAAGACATCCTCGTCATCTTTAAAGACTGATCGGACAAAGCAGAAGTGCTCATCGAAGTCAGCTCGCACCGGGAAATTTGATGCGTAAAGCACTTTGAACTTCCCGAACGTTTCGGCAACATAGTCCACTACTTCCTTCTGCACCGGGTCATCGCCGGAGATCTTGACATAGCAGCTAGGCAACTGGGCCAAATCCCGCAACGCAGCTCGTGATTCAGGGGTCAAATCGGTGACATTGCCCAGGTGATCCAAAACGAGCTGTGCTTCAGGAACCTTAGCCAGGGCTCGGGCTATATCCGTGATGTCTTCGCCTCTGCATGTGACATCAAAGGGCAGAGGCAGAGAGCGCAGACCTTCTATAAAACTCTGTTCCATCACTCTTCCAGAAGGAGCAGTGTGAAGCGGCTCTCGAATGCCGGTAGCGTGGACAGGCACCCTCATCCACGGGCTTAGTTGAGATCGCAAAACCCGTCCGAGGATTTGTGGTCTCTGACGTTCGTAGACCAACTGATCTTCCTGTTCTGGATCATCTTGATCAATTTCAACGTAGACCCCACCGAGAAACTCGACGTCATCATACTTGTCATATTCAGCCCGAAGATCCTCGAACCGGTACGTTCGGTTCAGTCTGTCGCTCAGCCACGGGATCGACTGAACATTCGGATCCCACTGGTGAAAATGGGCGTCAATGACCTTCATACAACCACCCCTTTGGTCAAGATCAAATTGGCATACTGCGCGACTTCGCCCGTAGCCACCACTGCATAAGCCTGCTGAGCCTGCTCATAGAAGTCGAAGCGGTTCAAAAACCCAATATTCTCCTCGTTTAGGAGCTCGATATAATCGTTCCAGATAGGCGTTTCTACCCGATCTCCAGCCACGACTTCCATAAGCGTAACGGGTTTCTCAATGTAGGTATCTAACGGGATCAGCTCAAGAACTGCCTTGACTAGCCGTAAAGTCCCGTGGCCATCAGCACGCACAATCCGCTGCCCGATGGAAGTCGCGGGAAAGTGCGCGTCCGCAAGCACAATTGTGTCCCCGTGGCCCATTTCAGCAAGGACCTTAAGAAGTTCCGGCGAAATGACCGAGTCAATTCCCTTGAGCATTGTCCTAACTCACTTTCTGGTGGTAGCCGATTCGAGAACCGGAAATGCCGTACCAAACCAGGTAGGCAAAGCCAATCAGAGACACAAATAGCGAAGCTTCCAAACCGAAAGCGTCTTGGACGAAACCCAACAGGAGCGGGATAACTGCTCCACCGCCAATAGTCATCGTGAGTATCGCTGCACCGTTCTTCGCCGCGGCTCCATCAATGCCACGCAGTGCCAACGCGTAAATAGTTGGGAAGCCAATCGACATAAAGAAGTAAAGCACCATAAACGCGATCACTGAGATGGGCCCGAGTCCAAGTGCCGCTAAGAACATCATCGCAAAACCAGCACTGAAATAGATGGCAAGAACTTTTCCAGATTCAACGTATTTGAAAACTGGCGCCGTGGCGAAGCGCCCCAACGCGAAGAGCACAGTCAGAACTGCCAAAAGGGTAGAAGCCACTCCGGCGTTGATCCCGTCCCACTGCTGCTGAGCAAAGGTCGAAAACACTGAAAATCCAAGAGTTTGCAACCCCACGTAAACGAACAAGGCAACTACACCAAAGGTGAAGTAGGGCCTAAAGAACACCGCTCCAAACCTCGCCGAATTAGCCATCCCCACATCATCGCCTGCGGGTGTGGGGAGTTTGGCGAAGACGAATACCAGCAACACGGCAAGCACAACAATACCGATGACCGTATAGATCAGTGCGGTCTGCCCCATAAAAGTATCCCGGGCTTCCTGGAAGCCGGGGTCGCCGGCGGTTACCGTCTCACCCAGGATCAGGCCAAGCAACAAGGGGCCAATGACCTGACCAATACCGTTAAACCCCTGGGCGATGTTCATCCGCGTCGACGCAGTACTTTCACCCCCAATCTTGGTCATATACGGGTTGCAGTTAGCTTCCAGCGCAGCGGCCCCCAGAGCAATAACGAACATCGCTATAAGAAATATCCAGTAGGACAATGTAGAAGTCGCAGGGATAGTCAGCGCCGCACCGAGAACAAAAAATACGAGCCCGACAATCATGCCACCCTTATACCCATGCCGTTTCGCCACCATTGTTGCTGGGATCGCCATCACGAAATATGCCCCGAAATAAGCGACCTGCAAGAGCGAAGACTCCGCACCGGAAAGTTGAAGATAGGTGGCAAACGGGTCACGGATGCCATTGACGAGGTTCATGGTCAAACCCCAGATAAAGAAGAGGGCAGTAACCAAGATAATGGCCGTGCGGACGGCCGAGGTTTTTCGTCCGGTATTTTCCGCAGACATGATGGCTCCTAATTCAGCGCGCGGTCGAGATGAACGTACCCACCGTCAACGTAAATCTGCTGACCTGTGGTGTGGCTGGACAGTGGTGAGAGCAAGAAAACACCCATATCAGCGATTTCTTTCGGAGTCGTCATCCGCTTTTCCAAGGGGATGTTTTCGGTGATCTCCTCAAGTCGCGCTTGTTGTTCGGCTTCTGCCCCGAAAGTTCTAATCCAATTGGCATACATCGGGGTCCAGGCTTCTGCAACCACAATCGCATTAGCACGTACCGAGTCCTTCGCAAGGGCGGCCGCCCACTCGCGTGTCAGACCAAGGATCGCACCTTTCGCGGCCGCATAGGCGGACGTCTTTCCCTGACCCGTTACCGCGGTTTTGGACGTGATATTTAGAATGGACCCCTTAGATTCGCGCAAGTAATTCACCGAGGCATGCACGGTTTCGTAGTAATGGGTGAGATTGCCGTGCAGAGACTTCTCGAATTCTTCCCAAGTGGTGCTATCTAGATCCAGGTTGTCATTTGTCCCAGCGTTATTGACCACTCCGGCCAGGACACCGTACTTCCGGTAGACTTCATCAACGATCGGTGCAATTTGCTCCGTATTGTTTAGGTCAACCGTGTAATATTCATAGGTAGCGCCTAGATCACTCATTGAAGCGGTAAAATCCTCATCGGCTTCCGAACGGTTCAAGACGACGGGTATAGCACCTTCACGTGCCAGAGATTCAGTGATGGCCCGTCCAATGCCATGTTTACCACCGGTAACAATTATGGGTTTTTCTGCTAGTTTCAGATCCACGATAGGTCTCCTTATTGCTGGTTTAGAAGTCGCTGCGACGCGGCGTCAAAGGTATATGCCGTGATTGATTCAGGCTTCATTTCGCTCGACGCGCCTGGAGTTCTGGGAGCCACATAATGGCCCTGACGAATTTCGGTGGGAGTCACAAAATGCTCGTGTAGGTTATCGACATATTCGATGAATCGGTTTTCTTTAGTCGCCGAAACGGCGATATAGTCAAACATTGACATGTGAGCCACCAACTCGCATAGCCCTACACCGCCAGCATGGGGGCAAACGCGAACTCCGTACTTAGCGGCCAATAGCAAGATCGCTATGTTCTCATTCGGTCCGGCTACCCGAGTGGCATCCATCTGATAAACGTCTAGAGCACCCGAAGTAATGAACTGCTTGGCGATGATCCGGTTCTGCATTTGTTCACCGGTCGCGACTGGGATAGGGGTAATGGCCTCACGTATCGCACGATGCCCGAGAATATCGTCCGGGCTGGTCGGCTCTTCTACCCATGCTAAATCGTAATCTTGAAGCTGGTTGATCCACTCAATTGCTTCGGGAACATCCCAAACTTGGTTGGCATCGACCGCTAGTTTCACGTCCGGCCCCACAGCCTCACGAGCGAGAGCAAGTCGTCGCCAGTCATCTTCCACGCTGCCACCGACTTTGAGCTTAATCTGACCGAAACCGTGGTCCTTAACGGCCTCTTGACACAAGCCCACCATCTTCTCGTCTGAGTAGCCCAACCACCCCGGAGCTGTCGAGTATCCCGGGTAACCATTGGCTAAGAGGTCAGCTTTGCGCTCGGCACGAGTGGGCTCAGCACATCGCAGTATGTCGAGAGCTTCATTGCGAGTGATGGCATCTGATAAATAACGAAAGTCCACCAGATCGACGAGTTGCTCTGGTGTCATGTCCGCAAGCAATTCCCAGAGCGGTTTCTTCTCTCGCTTGGCTTTAAGGTCCCAGAGGGCGGTGAGCATCGCTCCAATGGCCATGTGCTCCACGCCTTTTTCCGGACCAAGCCAGCGGAGCTGAGAATCGTTTATAAACATTTGAGATGTCGCACCCATATCTGCCAGTAGCGCGTCCACCTCGGAGCCGACAACATAGTGTTTCAGCGAATCAATCGCTGCGACAACCACGTCGTTTCCGCGACCAATAGTGAACACAAACCCATGGCCGGTCTCCCCGGCGTCAGTTTCGACAGTGAGATAGGCCACCGAGTAATCCGGATCGGGGTTCATCGCGTCAGAACCATCGAGAAAATCGGAGGTTGGAAAACGCACGTCACTTGTGCGCGCTTGGGTAATCAGGCTCATGTCATACTCCCCATTGAGTTCCATCAGATGAAACTAAGTTTCATATTTTGTTTTGTACTATTGAGCCTAGTTTCACCGATCTCCCAGCACAAGGATTTGTCTCCTATGGAGCCTGTGACCGCCACCGACAAAACTCTGATGGTGCTACGTTCTGCTATCACTCATCGACGTTTCACCGATATCGTTGAAGATACTGGTCTAGCGAAAGCCACCGTGCATCGGATCCTGCAGAAACTACTGAGCTACGGTTTCTTAACCTTCGACGAGCAATATTTTCCAGGGCCAGTAATGTTATCGATGGCATCCGAAGCTTTTGACGCGATCGATATTTCCGCAGTAGCCACACCGGTTATCCATCGTCTAGCGCACGAGACCGGGTTTACGGTACATGTGGGAGCTCGTAACGATAATGAGGCCATATATGTGGCTATCGACAACGGTCGAATGCCCTACAGACTCCCTTCCCATGTTGGTGATCGCCTGTCGCTACATTCCACCTCGATCGGCAAGGTGCTACTGGCAACCTCCAGCCCAGAATATGTGGCTGATTACGCCGACCACCCAGGTCTAAACGCCAAGACTCCCCGGACAATTACAAACTTGACGGCGTTAACCAAAGAGCTGGATCGGGTGCGCGAACAGGGGTACGCCCTCGACGATGAAGAGAATGTGCCGGGCATTCGTTGCGTCGGGGCACCCGTGACCAACTACTTGGGACAAGTTTCTCATGCGGTTTCGGTGACCACCTTGGCCATGGAAAACGTCAACATGCATGGACTTGCCGATGAAGTCGTTAGGGCTGCGACAGAGATTTCCTATCGGCTTGGATCTTAGCCAGCATCGGTGGAGGCCAAGATCTGCTCCAGGTCGCCGTCGGTATAGAGCGGAACCTGGAAAACCGGGGAGAATGTCTCGGTGACGCGCTGAGCCCATACTGCTTCACGCTCCCGGCGCTCGGCAAAAACTCCCTCGGATCCGGCCGGCGTTCGGCGATTAATCATCACCGCGACGACAGGGATGCGACTGGATCGCAGTTGATCGGTCAGCTCCAGCGTTTCCTGAACCGGAAGTCGCTCAGCGGCGGTGACCGGGATGAAACCACACCGGGCAGAATCAGTCAGCAATCGATGAAAGTTCTCCAGCAATTCCTTGCGACGGTACAGCGCGGTACGGATTCTGGCATTGCGTTCATCGGTGGGCGTGGTGCCTTCGGGTTGGTCAGGACCGGGCAATGCATTTAGGGCCGCGACGTAGTTCTCGGATTTCCGGCGCCGCGACAGCATGGCTTCAGCCCAGGTCGTCATCGTCTCGGGCAGTTCCAGCAGCCGGAGCGTATGACCGGTCGGGGCGGTATCAAAAATCACCAGATCCCAGTCCGGGCTCAAGCTCAGCTGCGCCATATGCTCCAACAGCGCAGCCTCGTGAGCGCCCGGCGAGGCGGTGGCGGCCCGGAAATACCGGGTGACCTCGCCGTGCAAATGCGGGGGCATCATGCCTCGGACCGTCTCGGCCACGGTATCAAAATGCTCAGCGGCAACCCGTTGCGGATCGGCTTCAAGTACCCAAAGGTTGTCGTGTAATCGTTCGGGCTGATCCGAAAACTGCCGCTCAAACAGGTGCCCGAGGTTATGTGCAGGGTCGGTCGAGACCAACAGAAGACGCGCGTCAGGGCGAGCACGAGCCACGGCCAGTGCGGCGGTGGCAGACAACGTGGTCTTACCGACTCCACCTTTCCCACCAAAGAGCACGACGGATCGGTTGCCGATCACCTGGGTGAGGAACTGGTTTAGCAGCACCGTAGTCCTTCCACCGGCGAGCGTTCCATTCCCATGCGTCGGTGCCAGTCGTGGAAATTCTCGTACAGCACGGGCATCAGCTCAGCCGTGTAGTAAGTGGCCGGGTTGGGAATACCTAATGCTTCGGAGAAAACCATCATCATCAGCAGGTCATCCTCGTCGCGGGCGGATCGTGCGAAGGTCTGACGATAAGGCCCGGCGTAGAACTCCTGGAGCCCTGCGGCGAGTCCGGTAAATTTGTCCCGGACCCACCGCCAGCGTGCCGTAGCCATTAGACCTTGGCCTGCGCGTTGGCCTCGAGATCATCGTGCTCGGTATCAAGATCCAGCGGTTCGTTGCGGGTGGTGATGTAGGCCCGCACCGCGGTGATGATCACCAACAGCGAGGCGACCAGGATGATGATATCTAGCACCAGGAGCAACCAATTTTCCTCTCGGTAGAACTGGCCCAGCTGAATGATCAGCGCGTAGACCGAGACCACCAGCACAAAGACCAATGGGATCACCACCGGCCAGATGGGACGCTTCAGGCGTGCCAGGATGATGGTCAAGACCGACAGGGTGAGGGCAGCCATCAGCTGGTTGGTGGTACCGAAGAGCGGCCAGATGATCATGCCACCTTCGCCATCCGCACCAGCCGAGAAAGCCAGCCCCATGGTCACCAGCATCACGATCAAGGTGGCCACGAGAGGATTGAGCTTCAGGCCCATGGTCTGACCAATTTCAGCAACCACGAAACGTTGCAACCGGACGCCGGTATCCATGGTGGTGGCTGCAAAAAGCACGGCCATGGTGGCCAGGATCGTGGCCGACAGCGACGGTGGGATGCCCAATCCCATGTTCAGAATGTTGCCACCGGCTTCCACAAAGGCTGGGGCACCACCGGCATTGAACTCCGAGTAGACCTCTTTCCAATCCGCCAAGGCTTGGAAACCTGAGGTGGTCGCGATGATGGTACCCAGGGCGAGCAAGCCTTCGCCCACCGCACCGAAGTAGCCCACGAACCGCGCATCGGATTCCTTATCGAGCTGTTTGGACGAGGTCCCCGAGGAGACGATGCCGTGGAAACCAGAGATCGCCCCACAGGCAATCGTGACGAACAACAACGGGAAGATTCCCGGAGTACCCTCGGGGAGGTCTTGGTTCACCGCGGGAGCAACCACGGTGGGGTTCGAGATCAAGATAGCGCCGTAGAGTAGGGCCAGACCGACGAAGAGCTGCAGACCGTTGATGTAGTCACGTGGCTGCAACAGCATCCACACAGGAAGCACCGAGGCGATCCCGGCGTAGATGAACAGCACCACAATCCAGAACGCACTAGCGGACAGGCCCATGATGGTCTCGGGCAGTTCAACGGGGTACCGGTCGCCAAGGATCATCAAGCCGTAGAGGACGACCACACCGATCACCGATACGAGCGGCAGGTTCCACTTCCACTTATAGATGGCCTGACCGATCAGCAGCGCTACCACGATCGCACCCCAGGTGGGGATCACGGCGGTTGGGGTGGAGACCAGCAATCCGGAGATGACCACTGCAAAGGCGGCGTTGACCATCAGCAGGAGCAAGAAGATGACCACCAGGAACAGGTTTCGCCCGTGCGTTCCGATGTAACGGCCGGACAGGGTTCCGATGGAACGGCCTTTGTGCCGGCTGGAGGCCCACAGGGCACCGAGGTCGTGCATGCCGGCGAAGAAGATGGTGCCGAGGGTCACCCAAAGGAACGCCGGAGCCCAACCCCAGATCACCGCGACCGCGGGACCAACGATCGGGGCCGCACCGGCCACCGAGGTGAAGTGGTGGCCCCACAGCACATATTTATTGGTGGGAACGAAGTCCACCCCGTCACGGAACTGGTGAGCCGGCGTGACGTAGGTGGAGGAAAGCTTGTAGACCTTTTGCGAGAGGAATTTCGAATAGAGAAAGTAGCCCAACAGGATCATGGCGACCCCGACCACGGCAAGAATGAGTGAGTTCATGATGTCCTCAGGTGTGAGATGGAATACTGCCGAAAGCGTACTACATCACAGCAGATTTTTACTTCTGAAGGCTAGTAGATGACGCCCGTGGTCAACCACTGTGTGACACTGTTTAAAATTGAGGACATGCGCTGCGACTACTTCGACAAGGGGCTGTGCCGGTCGTGCACCTGGATGAATATCCCGTATACGGTGCAGTTGTCCGAAAAGGTCTCCACAGTGCGCTCCTACCTTGACCCAATCCTGACCAGTCGGGATAGCAACCCCGACGACTTCTGGACGGCGCCGGTGTGCTCACCGGAGAAAGGGTTCCGCAATAAGGCCAAGATGGTCGTGACCGGATCTGCCCACGAACCGAATCTCGGAATTCTGGATCCGGATCAACATCCGAAGCATCACGATGGCACCGGGGTAGATCTGTCCGAGTGCCCGCTATACGAGCCGGCAATCGTGGCGAGTTTTGAGCCGATCCGCCGACTGATCATAGCCGCCGGGATCGAGCCGTATCAGATGCCCACGCGTCGCGGCGAACTCAAGCACGTGATCATCACGGTTTCACCGCAACAACAGCTGATGATCCGGTTCGTGTTGCGCTCCACCGAACAACTCGCCCCGCTACGCGAGCATCTGCCAGCACTCCAAGACGAGCTGGCACGGCGCCAGGCCCCGGCCCGGGTGATCACCGCCAATATTTTGCCCCAGCATCAAGCGTTGCTGGAAGGCGACGAGGAGATCCACCTGGCCGGAGATCAGACGCTGACGATGTTGCTCAATGGGGTGCCGTTGCGGTTACGCCCGCAAGGGTTTTTCCAAACCAACACCGTCATTGCTGCCGAGCTATATCACCGCGCGGCCACATGGATCGCTGAGTTGCCGGAGATCCGTGTGGTGTGGGATCTATATGCCGGAGTGGGCGGTTTTGGGTTAACCCTGGCCGACACAGCGCGTCGGGCCGGCACCCCGTTGCGGGTGTGGGGCATGGAGAGCTCACCGCAAGCGATCACCGCTGGCAATGAGACAGTGGCCGATCTGGGGCTGGCGGACACCGTGCAGTTCCGGTCCGGGGATGCCACCAGACTGGCAACGGCGGAGGAACGGCCGGATCTGGTGGTGGTCAATCCGCCCCGACGCGGGATCGGAGCCGAGCTTGCCAGCTGGTTGAACACCCACACCGATCACGTGCTCTACTCCAGTTGTCACCCCAAGACCTTGGCGACCGATCTGGAGTATCTGCCGGACTTCACGCCGGTACGGGGCACCGTGCTCGATATGTTCCCCCAAACCGCCCACTGCGAAACGCTGGTGTTACTGAGTCGTTGCGGTTAGCTCGGGTTGATAATGCGACCCCAGGAGCCCTTATTGCCCCAAATGTTCTGTCGCATTCCTTCCAGTTGCAGAATCTGGGAGTGGTCGACGAACAGGTTGACCTCGTTACCGTAATTCTTCAGGTACCACTCGAACACCAGCGGGTCGGCGGCCTCGAACATCACGTTCTCCTGACCGAGACCGTTCATGATGGAAGCGGCCACCCCGGTATTCCATTCGGCGACGTTCTCGGTGATCCCTTCGGATTCGATCATGATGATCTCGGCGCCAGCCTCGAGGGCGGCCTTGCCGCGATCAATCAGGTCACCGACATCTTTGGCACCTTCAGCAGCGAGTTCGGATTCGGCGGAGTCACCACCGGAACCGATCTGAATGCCCAGTTCGGGCTTGGGTTTCAGTCCAGCGTTCGCCACCCGTTCCACCAGTCGCTGCAACCCCGAGGTGGGGAGCATAATGAACCCGGTGGAAATCTCGATGACGTCCATACCGAGGTCCTTGGCCCGTTTCAGGTATTCGTCCACGGCCTCGTCGCCGTAACGCAAGACGGTCTCGATCCAGCCTCCCGAGGAGACATAGGCGTCACCGTGGTGGGCGATCTCGTTGATGGCCTTGACTTGTTCGTCGGGAATCAGCGCGAAAGAACCACCGGCCCACTTAATGCCGTCAATCCACTGCCCGGCCACGTCGAAGACATCCTGCATATGCCGGGTGCCGTAGGTCGAGTAGTGTGGCGCTCGAATCTCGGTCATACCGATGGTGCGCGGCTTGGCGGGACGGTGAGCGCGCGGGACAAAGTTCATCGAGACATCGAAAGGAATCTCGTTCGACATCAGAACCTCTCTTTCTTCTTAGCGGTTCACCTGAGCCAGAAGCTCAGTCAGGTCTGCAATCGGGCGGTTGTCGAGATCGTAAATGACCTCCACCATGTGGTCGCGCCAGTCTTCGGTGGTGAAGGGACTAACGAGCGCGTCGAACTTGGCGCGTTCGTCTTGCCAGTTCATCGGATCATCGTGAAAGCCCGGGTAAGACCGTTTTTCGGCGTTGAGCACCGTACCGTCCTGTAGCGTGACGGTCAGCTCAGCGGGCATATGCTGTGGGAACTGCGCGGAGAACTCGGGATCGTCGGCAATCTCGACCTTGGTCATCAGCGATTGCACATCGTCAGCCACGATGCGCTCGGGGCTGTATTGTGCCGGAGTGAGCTCTCCATCGAGGAGCACGCAAGCCAGCATCCACGGCAGGGAGTGATCGGCTTCTTCCTTGGTGCGGATGGTGCGTTTATCGCCTTCTTCACCCCCACCGATAATGTTCCAGGCGACGTCGAAGGTCTTCAGCTTCACGCTGGCGATCGCTGTGGGGTCGAAATCGTGCTGGGCGCGCATATCTTGAGCGGCTTGTAGGGCCGACTGCGAGTGGATCTCGGCATTGTGTTTTTTGATGATGGTCTCTGTGACCTTCTCGAGATCTTCGGCGGACCAGGAGATCTGGAAATCTCCAGCGATGGAGTCCTTGAAGCCCTTATTGCCCTCAAAGACCTCGGCCGGTCCGGTAATGCCACGTTGGGCCAGCAAGGCCGCCCAGGTCGCTGCCTGTGCCACGTGGGCGTAGGCCAGGCCTTTCCAGTGCGATAAATCCCCGGTGCGGGTCACGCGCAACGCGTTATTCGCCGTGCCGGCGATGGCCATCGCATGGGCGGCTTGATCGGCGGTGAGTCCCAAGGCCTTCGCGACGCCAGCGGCTGCGGCATAGCTACCCTGGGTGGTGTGGTCGAAGCCGCGATCGCGCACCGGAGCGACGTCGGAGAGTCGCGTGTGGACCTGAATCGCGACCGCGAAAGCGTCTAGGAAGGTTTTGCCACTGGCCCCGGCCAGTTCGGCGGCTGCCAGCACGGCCCCCATGTTGTCACTGGGGTGGTTGGTTTCCTTCGGCGCTAAGTAGGCATCCATGAAGTCCAGGTAGCGTGAGAGTGCCGAGTTGTAAAAGGCGGCTTTCTCGGCGGTGGTGCGTCCGCCACCGATCAGCGTGGCCTGTTCGGCGCCACCCTGCTCGTCCACCAGCTCGCGGATCGCCACGAGGGGCTCGGCGTTCAAGGCACCAATAGCAACGGCAATGGTGTCCATGACACGAATCTTGAGTTGTTTCACAGCGTGTTCGGACATCGTGGCTGAATCGGCCGCGACCACAAATTCAGCCAAATCCTGAATCTCGGTCATGATGTCCCTCCTCTCCAAAACCGTTGACACTTTGGAGTGTAGGGCACGCCCACTAATTACGCAACACCTATGTGCGGTAATTGACATCAGTTTACCTAAGAGTAATGTCGAAACGTCGGTCGACCAGATACGAATGGCGCTGTCGACAGGCGGTCAGTCGGTCACGATCGATCTCCACCACCAGGATGGTGGGGTCCCGCGTTGCGGTGGCGACAACCTCCCCGGTTGGCGCCAGCACGCGGGACAGTCCGCCATACTCGTGCTGGGTATCGGACCCGCAATAGTTGGCGTAGGCCAGATACACCTGATTTTCCAGAGCGCGGGCCGGCAACAGCAGCTGTTGCACCTGGTCGTAGTCGATCATGTTCGCGGTGGGCACCACGATCAGATCCGCCCCGGCCACCGCGAGCGCGCGGGCAGTCTCGGGGAATTCGATGTCATAACAGATCGCCACCCCGATCTGCCAGCCCCGCCAGGAGACCACCTGAGGCGGCCGCCTGGGCGGAGGGTCGAACTGGTCGGCGTCGAGCTGGCCGAAGTAGTGGATCTTGCGCTGATCGAGCAACCGCGTCCCAGCCTGATCGAGAACCCCGACCGTGTTGAACACGGTCGCCCCGTTGCGTTCGGGGTAACCGTAAGCGATGGCCAGGTGGTAGCGGGTCGCCATCTCGGCGACCTCGCGGTGATAGGACCCGGCCAGCTCGAGGATGCGCTGCCGGCCGAGCACGTAGCCGGTGAGAAACATTTCGGGCAACACCAACAGCTCAGCTGAGCAGTCATGCGCCCGGCGAGCGAGCTCGTCCAGCCGGCGCAGATTGGCCGGCGGGTCCCCGTCGAGCGGTGGTACTTGGGCGATGGCGAGTCTCATGGCGCCAGCTCAAGGGGTCCGAATTGCTCGTACAGGTCACCGGGTCCGGGATTGGCCGGATCGGTGGTACCGCCGAAGTGGTGAAGTACACCCCAGACCGCGTTCAGCCCGGTCTGTACCGCGCCTTCGGCCCACGCGGGCGTAAAGGACACGCTGTCTCCGGCGAGGAAGATCCCGCGCTGACTGGCGGGCAGATCGTCCTGGACGAAGTGACCGTACATGCGGTGGTTGTACCGGTAGTGGCCCGGTAACGCCCCTTTGAACGCGCCCAAGAAGTAGGGGTTGGCTTCCCAGGAGACGGTCACCGGCTCGCCGATAATGTGACTGCGGATATCGACGGTGGGATAGATCTTCTCCAGGGCTCCTAACGCCAGCTCAGCACGCTTCTCTGGGTCGTAAGGCAGCATTTTCAGCGCATCCGACATCCACGAGTAGGTCAAACAGATCACCCCGGGCTGATCGTCGCCGTGATCGAACAGGTAAGTCCCACGGGTGATGCGGTCGGTGAGCGTCATGCTCATCACATCCTGGCCGGTGGCGGGGTCCTGGTCTTTCCAGAAGGGGCGATCGACGGGCACGAAAGTTTTCGAGGACTGCATATACCGAGTCCGATCCAGGGCCATCCACATCTCTTGGGAGAACAGGTCTTCAGCGCAGTCGATCTCAGTGGTCAGTAGCCAGGATTGGCAGGTCACCACCACCGCGTCGTAATGCTGAGCGCTCCCGGTGGCTTCGGTGACCACAATCTGCTCGCCATCGCGGTAAAGCCCCGACACCGCACCCCGTGGCTGGCGGTTGTCGTGGAGCGCGGCCAGGCTGGTGCCCTGAGACCAGTGCACCGGGTCGATCAGACCGCGTTCCCACAGACGCCGAGGCAGTTGTTCGGAGCCGCCGATCACCAGGTGCTGATGTGAGTCGCATTCGGTGAGCACCACGCGCAGAATTTCGAGCATGGAGTTGGCGAAGTCCGAGTCCCAGCCCCCGGTCCCGAAGCCAACTTGACCGAAGACTTCTCGGTGCCGGTAGGACAGGCGGGAAAATTCCTCGGATTCGGTCACGAACTCGTAGAAGCTCTTATCGTCCCAGGCGGCCACGATCTGGTTCCACGCCGCTTTCAGCCCGGTGGCGTCTTGGCGCTTGATGGCCTCCTGCAGGCTCTTGAGCCCGAATTCTCGCTCCAGGGCGGCATCCCAGGCTTCGGCTACTTCGGCGAAGAACGGGGGGAGATCCTCCAGACTGCGCGCGTACCAGGTGTCACCACCCAAATCGATCACGGTACTACCGGCGGCCTCGGTGAGCGGGTTGGGGAAGGGCTTGGTCTCCAATCCGACCAGATTCAGATTGTGAAACAGCGTGGTGGAAGAGACCGGGAAGCGCATGCCACCCAGCTCGGCAATGATGGCGGAATGATCGCGCCCGGCGTGTTCTGCCGTGAAGGTGAAGGGCTCGGAACGTAGCCGTCCGCCGAGACGTTCGGCCTCGTAGACCACGGGTTTCAGTCCCAGTCGCATCAGCTCATAGGCGGCCACGAGCCCGGAGATGCCGGCGCCAATAACCGCCACCTCGGTGCCAAGTGCGTGATCGGGAAGGCGACCGATGTGTTGGCCTGCGGTGAGCCAGTGCCGGTAGTCGAAGGGGAAATCGGGGCCGAAGATGGTAACAGCGTGGGTGTGCGCCATTGATACTCCTTAGATAGCAATCGGTGTGACTTACCTTACATGAGCCGCTACGGCTACAGTAGAGCCATGGAGCATGAGACAGTTTTCGTCCACGGACTAGGCCAATCGGCGACAAGTTGGGAGCCCGTGGTCGAGCACGTCACCGGCGCGGTGGCCTACGATGTGCGTGGCTTTGGACAGGCCCCTTTGGGTGAGGCCGAGGGAACCCTGGAGCAGTTGGGTCAAGACCTGGTGGAGGTCATGGAGCGCACCGAGGCCCGCACCGCGGTGGGCTTTTCACTCGGTGGGATGATTGTGTTGTGGGCGGCCGCCTATCGACCGGAGCTCTTTGATCGAATTGTGGTGATGGCGACCTCTTCGGTGGTGGGAGCCCGAGCCGCTGACTACTACCTGAAGCGGGCCGAACTTGTGGATCATCCCACACAGTTCTTCGAGATGCTCACGCAAGATACTCGGAATATGGTGTGTCACGACACCGTCGACGTGGAGAGCCTCACCGCCCAGCGAGTGGAGGACATCGGGCAGGGTGCCGGCTTTGCCAATGCCGCCCGGGCGGTGGCGTCGGTGGGATCGAGCCTGCACGAGCAGCTGGACCGGATCACCGCCGAGGTGCACGTGGTGAGCGCAGCAAAGGACCAGCTGTGCTCATCGAAAGCGACCGAGATCCTGCTGGAGGCCCTGCCACAGGCCGAACACACCGTGATCGAGCAGGCCGGTCACCTGATGCTGATCGACCAGCCTGAAGCCACCCTGCAGGCCCTTGATGTGGCCTTGGGCTATGCCTCAGCGCGTTGACGGTACCGACATTTGGTCTTCCATTAATCCCAGCTCGCTTGGGCCAGATCATCGCGGGTGCCACCGCGGAGCACGAAGGAACTAGGTGGGAAGCCCGTCCAGCCCACCACGTCAGTGGCCAGGGCGCGGAGGTCCTCGAGGTTGAGGCCAGTGGCGATCCCCATGGACTCCAGAAAGTGCACAAGATCTTCGGTGGCCATATTGCCTAACACGACGGGGTCGCCGGGGAACCACATGTCCCCGCCCAGGGCGGCCACGCTGGTTTCCAACCAGTCTGCCCCGGCAGCCAGGGCGGCGAGTGCATTGGCCGGGGCCGCACCGTTGCGGTTGTGCAAGTGAGTTCCGAAACTTACGTAGGGATACTGGACGCGGGCCTGGACCAGTCCGGCATAAACTTCGCCCGGGTGTTCTTCACCGGTGGTGTTGGCCAAGTAGATCTTATCCACCCCCAGGTCCACGGCGGCGCGGATCACCCGGTGTCGCATGGGCGCAGTGACCTCACCGTAGCACGGTGAGAAGTAGGCGCAGGCCACCGCGACAATCAAACGTTTGCCGGCTTGGTCGACCACCCGCGCCATCTCAGGGAGCTGGTCGAGGAGTTGGCCAGTGGTGGCCGATTGGTTCTTGAGCGCCATACCGTCCTCGGCCGGAATCACCACCGCGATTTCCTCCAGCGAGGTCTCCACCGCGCGCTGGGCGCCCTTAAGGTTCGGGGCCAGCCCACGCAGGGTGACGTTTTTACGCCACGGGAGTTGGTCAAGTTCTGCGACCAGTTGGGTCGCATCGGCCAATTGGGGTAGCACTTTGGGATGGGCAAATGAACAGACTTCTAGCTCCGTGCAACCGACTGCCACTAAGCGGTCGGCGATCTCGACTTTCCGGGTGGTCTCTAACGGATCTGCCACCGCTTGGAGACCATCGCGTAAGCCCACATCAACGATTCGGGCACGCTGGGGAAGGTTCCAGTCATTCGCCAAGGTGCCAGCCATTAGCGGATCACCCCCGCAGCACGAAGTTGGTCTTGTCGGTCAGTGTCGTAGCCGAGATCAGTCAAGATCTCTGCGGTGTGCTTGCCTAATACTGGACCCGACCACCGCACCCGGGTGTCCGTGCGCGATAGCCTCGGGAAGGCGTTGTGCATATGGACTGAGCCGTGTTGCTCCGAGTCCACGGCGATAATGGACTCCCGGGCGATGAACTGCGGGTCGGTGACCATATCTCGAGGTCGGAAGATCTTGCCCACCGGCACTGAGTGGGACTGGAGTAGCTCAGTGAGTTCTTCCGAGGTTTTGGTCATGGAAAACTCGGCAATCAGTTCATCAAGTTCGGCCTGATGTTCGCCGCGGGCATGATGATTCGCATACCGGGGGTCCTCGGCGAGTTCGGGCCGGCCCATGGCTGTCGCCAGGCGCGCGAACACCGTGTCCTGATTGGCGGCAATGATCATCCACTCCCCCGAGCCGGTCGGGTAGACGTTACTGGGAGCAATTTTAGGCAGGATCGATCCGGTCCGCTCACGCTGGATGCCACCTTCGGTCCAGTCGGGAACCAACGATTCCATCACGCCCAGCACCGATTCGTAGATCGAGGCATCCACGACTTGGCCTCGGCCAGAGTTTTTGACGTCGAGTAACGCCGCCAATGTTCCCATGGTGGCGAAGATCGCTGCCAAGGTGTCCCCGATCGAAATCCCCACACGGGAGGGCGGGGTCGCAGGGTCACCGACGATGTAGCGCAGCCCGCCCATGGCCTCACCGATCGAGCCGTAGCCGGGTTGCTGGGAACAGGGGCCCGTTTGGCCGTAACCGGAGACTCGCGTCATCACCAGGCCGGGGTGATCCGCCGACAGGGACTCGTAATCCAGCTGCCATTTCTCCATCGAGCCGGGGCGGAAGTTTTCCAGTACCACGTCCGCGGAGGCTATCAGCTCGCGGGCAATGGACTGACCGGCTGGCTCGCGCAGGTTGAGGGTCACCGACTTTTTGTTTCGGGCCAGCACTGACCACCACAACGAGTCGCCCTCCACCCGGGCCTGACCCCATTGACGTAAAGGATCGCCACGCACCGGGTCCTCAATCTTGATGACCTCAGCGCCGAGATCCCCCATCAACTGCCCACAGAAGGGACCGGCAATGAGCTGTCCCATCTCGATGACCCGAATGCCTGCCAGCGGTCCGCTTTCACAGTGTTGTTGTTCTGCCATGAGTGTCCTTCCACAGCAACGCCCATATCATTCTCTAGTACGTAGGAAGCCAGAGGTAAGCAACACTCACCTCTTGAGTTACTATGCCTCGCCTTGACCAGCCTAGAATCGCCCGTTTCATCAACGCATTGCTACCGCAACTACATGTCTGGTGTTCTTGATTGTGCTATACGCGGTTCTGAAGGTCTTCGTCCGGCTCCCCACCGAGACCGAGGAAGTCCTGTACCTATGGTGCGTTTTCGTCGCCAGCCCCATTGACCAGTACTGCTGGTGGCCCTAAACACTATTCGTTTGATGTCGAAGACCTGCTCAGACCGCTGACCGCTCCCCTGTGCTTGATGATGCTCGCCACGATGCTCTTAGCGCTCACCATCGTCGGTGCGGTGGGTTGATTGATGAAGCCCTACGTGATCGATCGGATCGCATCAGTCGGGTCGACCTTGGCCGATTTTAGGTATTCCGACGACCTAGAGGTTCTCCAGGTAACTGAGCGACTGCAACCTCAGCCATTCTTAAGGATTGCCTCCTCGGCAGTGGGGGCCGTTACTCGTTCCGGAGTTACTGCGCCATTCGCGAATCCTACATCTGGTGAGTCGGCTCCCACATACGCATATGCGTTGAAAACACAAGGACAGAAGGACCACGTTGCATAACCGAGTCGCGAAGGTCTGTGGCAAGAGTTTCGGCCGTCGTATACTTGGCGGGAATTCCAAAAGAGGAAACCTATGCAACAAAGTTTGGCCTGGATAGCTCTGTCGCCGTCGCTTTATCAAAGGCCCCGGTCATATATTCGCAAAGGGTTCCGTAACCACCATCGTCAATTACTATCCAGGTCACTGGTAGTTGATGTTGATGCGCGCTCGCCAGTTCGGAAATGGAGTACATGGATGAACCATGTCCTGATATTGCAAAGACTCGATCGGCGGAGGCAGTAGCGGCACCCAAGGCAGCTGGGAAAGCGTAACCAATACCGCCGGCACCTTGTCCAGACTCCATGGCACCATCAAACGCGTCCCAACAGTTCCAGGCCCAGTACCCTGAGATGGTTATGTCCCAGAAAGTTGTAGCTTCCCTTGGGATTCCCGCTCTTAAACCAGCCATAATCGCTTGTTCATGGTCAAGATTCTGGGCCTTGAGCCGCTGCTGGATTCTATCTCAGATTTATTGAAACTTTTTTTACCGCTTGATTGCCTGCGGACGATACCGTCGGGGCGTAGCTGGTCCGGTTGAGCTCCTCGTTGATCGCTACGAGTGCAGCAGACGCGTCGGCGCGAATGCCCAACATTCGGTAGTTCGAACCAAGTACTCGCCCCTCCGCATCTATCTGAATAATCTCGCCAACGGATTCATGCTGAAATAATTAGAACTAACCTCGCTCAATGAGGTTCCAACAGCAATCAGTGTCTCAACCTCGTTTAGATATTCTGTGATGTAGCTATCTTCAATCCAGCTTCCAAAACTCAGCTCATGTGAGCCTGGGAAAACGGAGTTTCCACGAGGTGTGCACACAACCGGAGCATCGAGAGTTTCTGCCAATATTTTCAATTCTTCTCGCGCCGTTTGACCACTGCGTTTGACACCGCCACCAGCGATGATGGCGGTCGATTTGCTGGATCTTAACTTCCCACACGCTTCTCTGATGATCTCGGTACAAGGAAGGGATGGTGAACCAGACACGGACTCGAGGTTTTCGGGAGGCGGGATCTCCGATTCGCTGAGCAGTACGTTCTCTGGAATTTCTACCCAGACCGGGCCACAGGGGTGGAGCGAGAGCTAGTGACCATGTATCGACAAGTGTAGAAACTATCCCATCGGCACGGTGCACCGTAGACTGAAACTTTGTAACGTTACGCGCAGATTCCCGCTGGTCGTCTAATTGGTGCAAATACCCCTTACGACGCCCGCCCAGTCCGTCTTCGGGGATTTGCGAAGAGACCACGAGAATCGGCACGCCGGAGGAGTACGACTCCTGCAATCCTGCCAAACTGATTAAAGCACCAAGACCAGTGGAGACAAAGAGAACGCCAGGATTGCCCGTCATTCGCGCGTACCCGTCTGTAGCATATGCAGCATTATTCTCCACGCGCGATGAAATGTAGCGAATGGGGCTGTCTCCTAACTCATTGAACAACGATAAGACATGCTGTCCAGGAGTCCCAAACAGGGTATCAACGCCCAGCGCTTCTAAGGTCTCCAGTACCAAGTGCCACCAGTTCTCGCGGTACCCTTTCGTGTCAAGAGATCACAAACTAACGACTAGCCCTTTACGTGTTTTGTCGCAGGTCAGCCATCAAAGTCAACAGGTCGTAGCAAACGTGCGCAGCTGCGATACCGGTAAGCTCAGCATGGTCGTAGCCAGGTAGCACCTCTACAACATCAGCACCAACAAGGTTAAGACCGCGCAAACCGCGCAAGATCTCGAGTAACTCACGACTTGTCATACCACCGGCTTCCGGAGTACCTGTTCCGGGGGCATGCGCCGGGTCTAGCACATCGATGTCTAGGGAGATATAAAGAGGCCGGTTACTTATACGTTCGCGAAGGATTTCTACAACATCGGTGACTCCGCGCCGGAATATGTCCGTGCTGGTAATGACGCCAAAACCGAAGCGTTCGTCCTCGTCCAGATCTTTCTTGCCATACAACGGCCCGCGAGTGCCAACATGGCAAATCGCTGAAGTATCGATGATTCCTTCTTCTGCAACCCGGCGGAACGGTGTGCCATGCGTGTAATCTGCACCAAAATACGTATCCCATGTATCCAAATGCGCATCGAAATGTAATAGTGAAACGGGTTGGCCGGCGCGTTCACTAGCGGCACGCAACAATGGCAGAGCGATTGTATGGTCTCCACCAATTGTTAACAAAGACGCGCCATGGGCGGTTAGCTCCAGAGCGTCAGACTGAATAGATTCGATAGCTTCCTCAATCTTGAAAGGGTTAACCGCCATATCACCGGCATCCGCAATCTGCACCTGAGCAAAAGGAGATGAGTCAGTTGCGGGGTTATAGGGACGTAGCAATCGGGATGACTGACGGACGTGAGCCGGACCGAATCGTGCTCCTGGGCGATACGAAACACCCGTATCGAACGGGACGCCGATAATTTTTATTTCAGCGGAACGTCCTTCGTTTTGAAGATCGCGCAAGCGCGGAAGCAGAGCAAAAGTTGATTCGCCACTGTAGCGAGGAACTACAGCAGAATTCACAGGTCCAATATTGCCGTTGTCTATGATTCGAGGAGTTTCAAGCATTGGTCATCCTTTCGTTACGGATTTCATCGCCACATTGTTATGTCAAAATTTCTAGTGGAATCCCAAGCCATTTCCAGCTAGTACCCACAATATTGTCGCGGTTTCTGCACTGGGGTTGTACCAACTGTGCGGTTCTGCTCCGGGAAAAGTGAGGGTATCTCCAGCAGATAGCGGGAAGTCCTCCGTGAAAGTTTTCAAAACAAATTCTCCCTCAATCACATAGACGGATTCAGTGAGGCAGTCAATTGTGTACAACTCTTCTTCTCCCCGCCCATGCGGGACAATCTCAGCATGAATTATTTGCAAATGCCTTTGATCTGGAGGAGTAAGCAATTTCTCCGATATTCCGGCTCCACCCATATCGATAAACGGTGCTTCTTTCAGTGATATATGCGAAGTTTCCGGAGCTTCAAGCATTTCACCAGCCGAGACACCCAGCACCTGGCAGATGGCGACCAATGACGAGACAGATGGGCTTGTAAGATCTCGTTCCACTCGGGAAATGAAGCCCTTCGATAACCTCGTAGCCTTAGCGACTTGATCTAACGTAAGACGCCTTTGTTCCCTGTAGGCGCGGAGTCGGCGCCCCAAAGCTTTTGGCGCATCCGATGGCTCGATTGGAAGTGACTTCATCGCTACCTTTCCCCGCTCACTTGCACAGAATTTTACATCCGCCTCCTTTCCCCAAACCGATAGACAGTACCGATGATTATGCCAGTAATCACATCACGAGCCTAACCCTATGTTGCCTATTGGACAACATGTATTTATCATGGAGAACCAATGTGAGCTGAGTCATGCAATGACCAGCTTCCACCGGCTGACTTATACGCTTCAAAACGGAGTATCACAATGGAATGGCTTGACGCGGGTGTAGTTCTGCTATACCTCGTAGCGATGGTGCTATTCGGCTTCTGGGGCCAGCGCCGCACAAAGAATGTTGACGACTACCTGGTAGCTGGGTGACGTTTGGGCCCCATGGTCTACACCGCAACGATGGTCACAGTAGTCCTTGGTGGCGCCTCCGCGATTGGTGGCGTGGGTCTGGGATATGAATTCGGCATTTCCGGATTCTGGATGGTGGCCGCCATTGCACTCGGGGTGACTATCCTTAGCCTGGTCTTTGGCCCCATCCTGCAGAAGCTGAAGATCTACACCGTGGTTCAGATGCTCACCCTGCGCTACGGCCACCAAGCTACCCAAGGCGCATCCGTAGTGATGTTGGCTTACACACTAATGCTGTGCGCCACCTCCACCGGCGCCTACGCGTCCATTTTCGTTGTACTCTTCGGCTGGGAACGTTGGTTATCAGTCCTTGTCGGGGGCGCTGTCGTACTGATCTATTCCGTTGTCGGCGGCATGTTCTCGATTACCCTCGCCGATGTGGTCCAGTTCTTCGTGATGACTGTGGGGCTCTTCTTCCTGATGTTGCCCTTTAGCCTTAGCCACGCTGGTGGTTTCGACGCGATGCAGGAACGCTTGGATGCCGAATTCTTTAGTATCAGCGGTATAGGTTTACAATCAATCGTTACCTACGTGGTGGTCTATACATTGGGGGTATTGATCGGCCAGGATATCTGGCAACGCGTATTTACTGCCCGAAGCGCACCCGTCGTACGCTGGGGCGGGTTGGCCGCAGGGATTTATATCTTTCTGTTCGGACTGGCGAGCGCCGTCGTGGGCATGGCAGTTGCAAGCACGACCCCGAATATCGAAGTCCGCGACGATGTCTTTGCCCTTGTGGCCACGGATATCCTGCCTTACGGGCTGGGCGGGATAGCTATGGCCGGCGGTATTGCGGCGATGATGTCCACCGCATCAGGCGGACTGATTGCTGCCGCCACCGTTGCTCGGGCCGACGTCGTTCCCCTGATGAAGTCCATCTTCTCCTCACGCACAACTCCTCAACAGCTCACCGCTGAAGAAGCAGCTCGCACAGCTCAAGAGAATATTCAGACCAGCAAAACCCAGGAAACCGATATTAATTCCAGCCGTATGTGGGTGCTGATTCTAGGCGCCATCGTGATGGTACTGGCGATGATCGTCCCAGACGTCGTCGCAGCACTGACCATCGCCTACGCCATCTTGGTCGGCGGTCTCTTCGTCCCGATTTTAGGCGCCCTGCTATGGAAGCGTAGCACCGGCGTGGGCGCTGCTTGGTCGATGCTGGCTGGCTCGGTGGCCACCATCGCGATCATGATCGTGATGGAAATAAATGCCGAAAACCCGATGGACGGAATCTTCGCCAATGAGCCGATCTACTTTGGTTTGCTCTCTTCGGCGGTGGTATTCGTGGTGGCATCACTGATCAGCAAGAAAACACCGTCGCCAGTGTACGAGGCCTGGCGGATCCGGTCGCAGCAGGGGGCCGATGCTTAGCAACTTCCCTCAACGCAAGACGGCTAGGGCACCAATTGAATGTTCCCCGAGCCGTCCTCTCAACCGGTCAGAAACAAAAATAAACACCAGTGCTGTTCCTGTAGGGCCGGGGCAGTTCGCGGTCTTCTGCTGTAAGGCGCACCTATGGAGTCTTGAACGACATATATTCTCAGCCTGTAATGAGGAACTACCGATGGTGGGGACAGAGCTTGGACTGGTTTCGCTTGTTATTTGCTTTGACGTCGAATTTGCTGAACGGCTAAGAACCGAGTCGCACCTAGCGCGACCAGGTAAATTGGCCAAAAGTAGAGTGACCTTTCAACGAGAACCTCACCCAGTTAGCCAGCGTTCAGACACAAGAGCCAATAAGCCGAGTAGCGATTGCCACTTGCGACCGGAACGGAGATGAACGGGGGCGGTGGCCTTCTGTATCGAATGCATTGTGGTCGCTGATGTGTGGCCACAGAATAGAACGAATCTTCATAACGGCCATCCCTGGATACTACAGATCGACATAGACCTGTATGAGAGCGGGAACATAAGGTACCGCATACAGCAACGGGTTCTCAGACCAACGTAGAGATCTCTACCCACAGTTCTTAGGGATACATGATCCCATCACCAAAGTTTAGCTATCGCTTCGAATTGACCCACCTAATTACCCCCTCGAAGGAAATGATGTCTTCTCAAAACACCACCCCGCTCATTGAGTCCAGGTCAATCGACATTGTGCCTAGGTCTGAACGTCACGGAAAAGTCTGGCATCAAGGTCCGTTCTGGTTTGCAGGAAACTTCGTCCTGACGACACTCGTGGTAGGGCTCACAGGGCCTTCCATGGGCCTGTCCTTGGGTTTTTCCATACTCGCCGTGATTCTCGGCGTGGGGTTCGGGACGTTTATCATGGCGTTCCACGCCAATCAAGGACCAATCATGGGGCTAGCACAGATGATCCAGTCTCGTGCACAGTTCGGAAGCAAAGGGGTCCTACTCCCCTTTGTTGCGACGGTCTTCGTCTACATCGGATTCCTCGTTTTCGACACCATTCTTGTCACCTACGGGATCGGGATATTCCCCGATGCAACATGGTTTTGGTACCCAGTAATCATCGCCGTATCAATTCTTATCGCTGTCGTAGGGCACGACTTGCTACATCTTGTCCAACGTTGGATGACTTATGTCCTGATTATCGTCTTCGCTACTCTGACGATCTTTTCAGCTATACATTTTCCAAACACCCTTGCGGACTTGGACGCCGCGGTGCATACAGCCGGATGGAATTCTGCAGGTTTTCTGGTTCAGTTTTCACTAGCGGCAGGGTATAACATCAGCTACTCTGTCTACGTCTCTGACTACACTCGCTATCTTCCCCCAAATTCGTCGGGGCCTAAACTTGTTGGCGCCGTTTACGTAGGTGCAGGATTTTCAGCAGTCTGGCTAATGTCTCTCGGAGCATTGCTTGCCACCTACTTGCCAGATGCTGACCCTATTTCCAGCCTTCGAGAAGTTGGCGATCTTATATTCCCTGGTTTCGGAACAATCGTGGTCCTCGTGTCTTCCCTTGCCCTAATTTCAATCATGGGTGTGAATGCCTACGGCGCCATGCTCACAGCTGCCAGCGCTATCGATGGTTTTAAGCGCGTCAACCCCACTGTGAAGTTGCGCGTTGTCTCTCTGATCATCGTGGGTCTCGTAACACTGATCATCGCTCTTGCGATCCCCAATAATTACATCGACAGTTTCAACAGCTTCGTAGCACTCATGCTCTACTTTTTGATCCCATGGTCAGCAGTTAACCTGGTGGATTTCTATCTGATACGACGCGGTGAATATGTCCTTGATGAAATCGTCAAGAATGACGGAATTTATGGTCGGTGGAATTGGAGAGGCCTAGCAGCCTATGCCGCGGGCTTTGTCGCCATGATCCCATTCTATTCATTGTCTTTCTACACAGGTCCAGTAGCCGAAAGACTGAGCGGAGCTGATCTAGCCTTCGCTATCGGGCTACCCGTATCAGGTTTTGTCTACTACTTTTTAGCACGTGGCCGTCGAACAAGAAACAACGAGAAATTAATGCTGTGAAATGCCCTATTATCGACCGCGCTGGACCCCTTTTCTCATTTCACGGAGAACGTCAACGTCGGCTTCTTCCCACTGAAACTCCGTGCTACTGACGGGAACCCAGGGGGTAATCTCTAGCCGAGCCAGACAATAGCCAGATCGAAGTCGACAAAAATTTAGGTAGACGGGCTCTTCACAATCGAGGGTGTAGACGGGGCTTGAATCCTCCGCTCTCGAGCAAGGACCTGGCGATGTAGTTGGTGAGATTCCGGAAGCCCAGGGCGGATCCGCGCAGGTGTTCGAGTCGTCCGTTG